>JALVQQ010000147.1:0-10092 GCA_027025395.1 Deltaproteobacteria bacterium
CCCTCCGGCCTCTATCCTGCCGTGCCAGCCATGAAATGTTATATGCCCGCTTCGGCTGGCCAGCCGTTTCATCAGAAGCACCTGGTCTCCACTGTTATTGCCAAGTATGAGATGAACATGTCCCCTGAATGCATCAAGTTCTTCAAGCATGAAGGGTGATATCAGGTCTCCGCAGTGAATCATGAGTTCGGCGCCCGCGTCATTTGCCTGGCTGACCACCTTGCGCATGTTCCAGATATTGTCGTGGCTGTCACTTACCACTGCAATTTTCATCTTCGTGCCTCAGAAGCAGTTCTTTCAGTTCGATACCGGCGCTGAACCCTGCAAGCCGCCCATCCGAGCCAATGACCCTGTGGCAGGGTATTACAAGCGGCAGGGGGTTGGCGCCAAGGGCCTGCCCCGCGGCCCTGGGAGAACGGCAGCCGGCCGCAACCGCAATCTCCATGTAGCTTGCGGTTGCCCCATAAGGAATCCGTGACGCGGCATCCCAAACCTTCTGCTGAAAGGCCGTTCCGCGGGCCATATATTCCAGGCCTTCAAGCGCATCTTCCCGCCCGTCCACAACCGCCTGGAACATGTCACACAGTTTTTGATCCACCCTGGGCACCCCGCCGTCCGCCAGGGACATTTCTATTTTCACCAGCCTGTTTCCGAGCCAGAATGTTTCAAGCGCTACCTCCCTGCCCGCCACCATCAGAAGCGCACCCTTGCGGGGCATCTCCTCAGTGCTCATAACCTCTGAAACTTATGTCGGCATCCGCTCCCCGCCCTCTCAGTATCACGCCTGTCCCTTCGGTTACAGTGCCGATTCTGAATGGTGGGTGTCCGGCTGCCCTGGTGAAATCGCGCCTGATTTGTTGATGCCTCTCCGGCGCCGCAGTCCACAGCAGCTCAAAATCCTCCCCCCCGAAAAGCGCAAGGTCCAGGGGCTTGCGCCGCAAGCCAGACTTCCTGCATGCCATCCTCAAAGCCCTGGAAATTGGCAGCGCTCCGGCATGTATGACCGCGCCTGTACCGCTGAGAGAGCAGAGGTGGGCAAGATCTGTCGCAATGCCGTCCGACATGTCCATGCCGGCAGAGGCTATCCCTGCTACAGCCGTCCCGTACCGGATACGCGGCTCCGGATCAAGATGCTTCATGCACAGACGCCTCCTGCACCCGCGCGGAACCGCTCCGGGCCTTTTCCCTGTTGCGCCGGAAAGCAGGGACAGACCTGCCGCGGCTTCGCCAAGCGGGCCAGAGCAGTAAATAAAATCCCCGGGGCTTGCGCCGTCCCGCCTCAGGACACGGCCCGAACTGATCTTTCCAATCAGTGTAAGGGTGATGCAAAGCCTGCCGGGAGATGAAACGGTATCGCCGCCGGCAAGCACCGCGCCGTGTTCCGCAAGTTTTGAGCACAGGCCGTGCGCAAAGGGCTCTATGAAAGAGCCTGACGCCCTGTACCTGTCCGGCAGGGCAATGCTGAGAAAGGCCCAGGCCGGGACCGCCCCTTCCCCGGCCATGTCGCTCAGGTTTACCGCCGCAGCGCGTCTTCCAACATACCAGGGGGTGAAGTAGTCCATATTGAAATGGACCCCTTCAACAAGCGCATCAGCGCTTACCGCCAGCTGTCCTGTTCCGGGTTCCAGTATGGCGCAGTCATCCCCGTTCAACTGACCTGCGCCATACTGGCGGCCAACTGCAACAATGGACTCGATTATGTCTCTTTCACCCGCTATAGTCCCAGAAGCACGCAGGTTTCTTGACTTCATTTTTTTCATTGAGTACACTATCACGTTCTGAAATGTGGCGGCCTGCTTGAAGCGAGAGTGGCGGAACTGGTAGACGCACTGGACTTAGGATCCAGCGGCCCTGCGCCGTGGGAGTTCGACTCTCCCCTCTCGCACCATTTCTGTATTCAAACAGAAGCCCGGCTTGAAAGTCAACTCCCGCGCCTGTGCTGCGGGAACATTCAGCCGCCTCCGGGGCTGCAAACCGTTCAGGCTCCATGTAATATTTCATTTGTTTTTTTGCAGGCTCCGGGCAAAGAGCTGTTTTGTGCCGGATGCCTGAACCGGCCTGCCTGTGAAAACGGCGCTTTTCACGGTACGGCATGATGCATTGCGCGGGTGTATCTGTCCACAGCGTACCGCATCTTCTGTGTTGTCAACCTACTTGTTACACAGGTTAGTTCGTTCTCCGCCCTGTAGCCGCGGCTCCATGCAGGCTGATGCGGAATTTGAAGATATTATGAAGCTCGCGCATGCCGGCTTCTTCCCGCCAGGAGGCATGATGCGGGAGTCAGCAGTACAACCTGCCGGGCATGTCCGGTTTAGAGGTTCAGTTTAAAAAAATTTATATCCAGAAAGGCTTATTACTCATGAAAGTTACCGTTGAAGATGTCAGCCCCGTCCAGAAACGCATGAAGGTTGAGCTTCCTGTTGAAAGTGTCTCCAGGGCATATGCCGAGGTTTATAACAAGTTCAGAAGGACAGCCTCCATCCGGGGATTCCGAAGAGGCAAGGCCCCCAACTCGATTCTCGCAAGGGAATTCGGCCCCCAGATCAAGGGTGAGGTGCTGGAAAAGCTTATCCAGGAATCCATTTCCGACGCCATCAGGGAGGCTGGCGTCATGATGGTTCTTGAGCCGGTGCTCGAGGATGCCGGTGACCTGAATGAGCGCAATACTTTCACATATAGCGTGCTCATGGACATAATGCCCGAATTCGAGCTTGGGGAGTACAAGGGGATAGAACTTGTAAAGCCCGAGGTTGAAGTGAGTGACGAAGAAGTGGAGGAGCAGCTTCAGGCACTGCGGCGGCATTTTGGCTCCATAAGCCCGCTTGAGGAATACCGTCCCCTTGGTGAAAAGGACGTGGCAATTCTTGACTACACGGCCGAGGTTGACGGCCAGGAGGTGGAGGAGCTTGCCCAGGAAGATTTCTATATTGAGGTAGGAGCCGGAAATTTCAACGAGACCTTTGAAAATGCCCTTATCGGGATGTCCAGGGGCGAAAAGAAGACCATTGAAATTTCATATCCCGAGGATGCCGTGAACGCCAAGGTGGCGGGCAAAACGGTAAAATATCATGTAACCCTGAAGGATATACAGGAGCGTGAGCTGCCTGATCTCGACGACGAATTCGCCCGGCGTATCGGCAGTGATTTCAAGACCATTGATGATGTAAAAAACAGGCTGCGGGAGCAGATCAGAAAGGACAAGGAAGAGGCGGTGGAGTCCAGCCTGCGCGGCCAGCTCTTTGACGCCCTGTTGAAAAACGCCGATTTTGAGGTTCCTGAAAGGCTCGTGGAGAAAAAGCTTGACCAGATGATGGAAAACGTGGCCAACCACATGCAGGAACGCGGGGTTGACCTTGCACGCGCAGGGCTTGATGAAACCCGCCTGCGGGAAAAGATGCGCGAGGATGCTGTAAAACAGGTCAAGGTGGAGCTGATACTGGACAAGATCGCCGAGGCGGAGAATGTATCGGTGCCCAACGAGGAGCTTGAAGGTTATTCCAGGTACATTGATCAGAATTATGCGGACATGAACGTGGACCGTTCCGAGCTTGAATCCGCCATTTTCAACTCGGTCCTGCCAAAGCTAAGGGCGCAGAAGACCGTTGAATTCCTGCTTGAACAGGCACGAATCGTTCCTCCGCCCGAAGATGAGAAAGATACAGAGGCTGAATAGAAGGCTGCGTCACTGAATAGTTGCGGCGCCACACGGGAACGGGCTGTGATACGCAGGATTACAAAACGGACATGTCTCAAATATTGCGCTGACAAAAAGAAAATGCCGGCTACCAGTTTCCGGCGCGTGAAGGGGTTGAAAAAATGCCATTAATACCTATGGTTGTAGAACAGAGTCCACGTGGGGAAAGGGCGTATGATATTTTTTCCCGGCTGCTGAAGGAAAGGATTATTTTCCTTGGCGGGGCGGTAAACGATGAGGTGGCCAACCTGATCATCGCACAGCTGCTGTTTCTTGAGGCGGAAGATCCCAAGGCCGACATAACCCTGTACATCAATTCTCCGGGCGGGGTAGTTACCGCCGGACTCGCCATTTACGATACAATGCAGTACATAAAGCCGGATGTAAGCACCCTCTGTATCGGCCAGGCCGCCAGCATGGGAGCGCTGCTGCTGGCCGCAGGCTCAAAGGGCAAGCGGTATTCACTCCCCAATTCCCGGATACTTATTCATCAGCCAATGGGCGGCTTCCAGGGGCAGGCCACGGACATAGATATTCATGCCAGGGAGATACTGAAGCTTCGCAAGCGGCTCAATGAAATACTGGTCAAACATACCGGCAAGACTGCCAAGAAAATACAGGCGGATACAGAGCGTGACTACTTCATGAGCGCCGATGAGGCGGTCAAGTACGGACTGGTTGATGAAGTAATAACCAGCAGGGAACTGAATTCCCGGGAGGAAAATGTCTGATGTCAGACAAAACCAAAGATATCGAACTTCATGGTGACCTGGCGTGTTCATTCTGCGGCAAGGGCCAGGGTGAGGTCAAAAAGCTTATCGCGGGCCCCAACGTCTATATCTGCGATGAATGCATTGACCTGTGCAATGACATCATAGCCGAGGATTACGAAAGCAGTGAAGAACTGGCTTCTGAAACCGGCATAATGAAGCCTGCCGAAATCAAGGCTCATCTTGACGAGTATGTAATAGGACAGGAACACGCCAAAAAGATACTGTCGGTAGCGGTACATAACCATTACAAGCGTATTGATGCCAATGTAAACCTTGAAGATGTCGAACTTCAGAAGAGCAATGTGGTATTGATCGGCCCCACGGGAAGCGGCAAGACACTGCTTGCCCAGACACTTGCAAAAATACTCAACGTGCCCTTTACAATTGCCGATGCCACAACGCTTACCGAGGCGGGCTATGTGGGAGAGGATGTGGAAAATATAATCCTGAACCTCCTGCAGGCCGCCGATTATGATGTCGAGCTTGCAAGCCGCGGGATAGTCTATATTGACGAAATAGACAAGATAGCCCGCAAGTCCGACAGTCCATCCATAACGAGAGACGTATCGGGCGAGGGCGTGCAGCAGGCGCTGCTCAAAATAATCGAGGGCACAATGGCGAATGTGCCGCCCAAGGGCGGGCGCAAGCACCCGCAGCAGGATTTTGTAAAGGTTGACACCACCAATATCCTCTTCATTGTGGGTGGCGCCTTTGTGGGGCTTGATTCCATAGTCAAGGCCAGAATTGGCAAGTATTCAATAGGTTTCGGGGCCGAGGTTGATTCAAACAAGGATATTTCCGTTGGGGAACTCCTTAAAAAAATTCAGCCGGAAGACCTTATCAAGTACGGCCTTATTCCCGAGCTCACCGGACGTATCTCTGTAGCCGCCACACTCGAGGAGCTCAAGGAGGAACATCTTGTTCGCATTCTGCGGGAGCCCAAAAATGCGCTGATAAAGCAGTTCCAGAAGCTCTTTGCAATGGATGGGGTGGAACTGCACTTTACGGACAGCGCGGTTGAGGCCATTGCGCGGGAGGCCATCAAGCGCAAAACAGGCGCAAGGGGACTCCGCTCCATCATGGAACAGGCCATGCTTGAGGTAATGTACGAACTTCCTTCAAAGGAAGGCATCAAGGAGTGCATAATCAGCGAGGATGTCATCCTGAACAATGCGGAACCGATTCTCATTTTTGAAGATGATGCCGATGAGAAGAAAAAGGCCCATGCCTCATAGGCAATGGTGCCAACCCTGATCCAGAATGCACGGTCCGTTCAAGGGCCTGCCGATAACAATTTTCCTTTCCTTTAAGCGTTTTTTATGAACGAAACACCGAAACTCAAGATATATGCCATGCTTCCCCTCAGGGATATGGTGCTTTTCCCCTACATGGTAGCTCCGCTCTTCGTGGGCAGGGAGAAGTCTGTTCAGGCCATTGAAGAGGCCATGAACAGTGGACAAGAGATATTCCTGGCTGCCCAGAAGGATGCGAAGGTAGATGATCCGGCCCCGGAGGATATCTACTCTGTGGGCACCATAGGCGCAATCCTGCAGCTGCTCCGGCTCCCGGATGGAACCGTAAAGGCCCTTATAGAGGGGAAAAGACGCGGGAAGATAAGGCGGTTCATCCCTGAAGAAAGTTATTTTACCGTAGAGGTGGAAGATATTCCGGACCGGGCTGAAACCGGACCGGAAATCGACGCCCTTGTGCGGGTAACCGCGCAGGCTTTTGATGAATATGTCAAATTCAACAAGAAAATTCCGCCTGAAGTGGCCCTCTCCATTGCATCCATAAATGATGCCTCAAGACTGGCGGACACCATTGCCTCCCATATAAATCTCAAGGTTTCTGAAAAACAGGAGATACTTGAACAGATCCATCCGGGCCGGCGTCTTGAAAAGATTTACGGCCTCATGACCTCCGAAGCCAAAATCGCTGAGCTGGAACAGCGAATCAAGGATCGGGTCAAGAAGCAGATGGAGAAGAATCAGAAGGACTACTATCTGAATGAGCAGATCCGCGCCATCAAGAAGGAGATGGGGCAGAAGGATGAAGCCAACAGTGAGATCCAGGAACTTCAGAAGCGTATCAAAAGGAAACGGCTACCCAGGGAGGCGGCCGCAAGAGTGCGCAACGAACTGAAAAAACTTCGTCTCATGGCCCCCATGTCAGCCGAGGCGACGGTAGTCCGCAATTACATAGACTGGATTCTGGAGCTTCCCTGGTTTGAAAAGACCAGGGACAAGTATGATATTGAAGAGGCCGAGGCGATCCTGAATCAAGACCATTATGGGCTTGAAAAACCCAAGGAGCGTATCCTTGAATATCTGGCCGTTCAGAGCCTGGTAAAAAAAATGAAAGGGCCCATCCTCTGTCTTGCAGGGCCTCCTGGCGTGGGCAAGACATCGCTTGCCAGGTCTGTCGCCAGGGCGCTTGGAAGAAATTTTGTGAGGCTTTCCCTGGGAGGCGTAAGAGACGAGGCCGAAATCCGAGGACATCGCAGAACCTATATCGGTGCCCTTCCGGGCAAGATAATCCAGTCAATCAAAAAGGCCCGCACGGTAAATCCTGTCTTCTGCCTGGACGAAGTTGACAAGATGAGTTCCGATTTCAGGGGCGATCCTGCCTCTGCCCTGCTGGAGGTTCTTGATCCTGAGCAGAATTACGCCTTCAATGATCATTACCTTGATCTTGACTACGATCTTTCCTCGGTAATGTTCATAACAACCGCAAATGCCTTGCACACAATTCCCCTGCCCCTCCGGGACAGGATGGAGATTATCGAGCTTCCTGGCTATACCGAGGAGGAGAAACTTGAGATAGCCAAGGGCTTTCTTATTCCCCGTCAACTGAAGGCTCATGGTCTCCAGGAGGGACAGGTGCATATCTCTTCCGGTGCGATCGCCAACATCATCCATAACTACACAAGGGAGGCCGGGGTAAGGAATCTTGAAAGATCCATTGCCGCCCTGTGCCGCAAGGCCGCCCGCAGGATAGTTGCCGGCGGCAGCAACAGGACCATCAAGATTGGAAGCCAGTCAGTTCAGAAATACCTGGGGGTACCGAAATTCCGCCACAGCCAGGCAGAAGAAAAGGATCATGTTGGAGTTGTCAACGGCCTCGCCTGGACTGAAACCGGCGGCACTCTTCTCCAGATAGAGACAGCCATCATGCCAGGAAAGGGCAGCCTGACCATTACCGGAAAACTCGGTGACGTAATGCAGGAATCCGTCCAGGCAGCCATGAGCTATGTGCGTTCCCGCGCGCACCGTCTTGGGCTTCCGTGGGATTTCTACCAGAAGGTTGACATTCATGTCCATGTGCCTGAAGGGGCCATCCCGAAAGACGGGCCGTCAGCCGGCATTACCATTGCCACATCAATAGTCTCGGCGCTGCTCAAAATACCTGTCCACCGCAATATTGCCATGACCGGCGAACTGACCCTCAGGGGACGGGTGTTGCCAATAGGCGGGCTGAAGGAAAAGCTGCTGGCCGCCCGCAGGAGCGATATAAAAAATATTCTTATTCCGGCTGAAAACGCAAAGGATCTCAAGGAGATATCCGCAAAGCTTCTCCGTTCCCTTGATGTGAGGACAGTGGAACACATGGATCAGGTGCTGCCCCTTGCACTTGCAGTCTCCGGCGCCAAAAGGCTCTTTTCAGACCTGGAGGCCGCGGAACCGCCTGACTGGTTCAACCTGCCCCGGAAAGGCCCAAAGGAAGAGTCCCAGGTGGCGCCTCATTAGAAAATTGTCAACTTGAAGCCCCGGTGGTTTTGCGTCTTTCAGGATAATTTTGCAACCAGCGGCTCAATATGCTCCATTGCCGTTGCAACCAGTTGGTCAGGTGGCTGCCTTGCGTCAATGCGCACCAGGCCTGGCATCTCAATGCTGGCAAAATTGGCCGCCACCTTTGAAAGATACTCCTCTTCTTCAAAGTTGTTCAGCGTATCGCCGCGCCCGCCGGTAATCCGGGCCATGGCGTCGGAAACCGGAAGTTCCAGCAGCAGAACGAGGTCAGGATGGAGGGCAAAAGCTTCGTTCATCTTCCTGATTTCGTTCATGTCCATTCCTCTTGCGCCCTGATACGCCATGGTGGAGAGGTAGTACCTGTCACAAACAACGCTTCTCCCCTGTTCAATGGCAGGCCCTATAACGCCTGACACATGTTCCCTGCGATCCCTGAGGAAAAGATCCAGTTCCTCTTCCGGGGTCAGGCGGCGCGCCCCTGTAAAACTGTTTCTGAGTATTGCCCCCCATTTGCCCTCGGTTGGCTCAAAGGTGCGCAGGGCATCAAGTCCCCGCTTTCTCATGGCTTGCAGCAGGCCGGCGGCAAGGGTGCTTTTGCCTGTGCCGTCTATCCCTTCAATTACAACGAAAATGCCTCTTTTTCTGTCCATTAGTTCTGCTATTGTCTTTGTGCGGCGCACCCCTGTGGAAGAGGCACGGTGAATGGCAATGGCGATATTGCAACTCCATGTGTTGAGCTTTCAGAAATATGGATCTCCCCGTCTGCCGCAGCTGCCTTCTTGTCATGATTACCGTCTCAGGGATGCGCGGCACCCCCGAAGAGTCTCCATGCAATGCCGCAGCGATCCCTTGCACAAGGCCAGGGCAGTTCAGCGGTCCCATAACCTGGGTTTGCGCCTTTTCCTTCTGGGCGCCGGCTTCTGGCGAAGCAGGACGTAGGTTACGCCAGGCCCGCCGTCCCAGTTTGGCGCGCTGCTGTAAGCTATCACATGCCTTCGCCATCTGCCTGTCCTGAGCCACTCCTGAACCAGTTTTTTAAGCACCGGCCCTTTTGGAGAGCATAATCCCCGGCCATGAATAATGGCTACGCATGACCGGTTGGCGGCAATGGAACGGGATATAAACTCTTCACACCACTCCAGTGCCTCCCTGGAGGTCAGGCCATGAAGGTCGCAGTAACTCTGGACCGAAAACCTGCCGCGCCGCAGTTTCTTGACAAGACGGGGATTGCTGTTGATGACCGGCCCCTCAACATATTCAGGGGTATGTTCAACAGGGATGTCTCGTTTACCCTGGACAATCGCCCTCAGCTCCTCGGCCACCTCTTTTTCACCTGGAACTGAGGGCATGCCCCTTGCGTCTGATTTACCATGCTTTTGAAGTGAAGGGGCTATTTTATCCGGCCCCCTGTCAAGCGGTCTTACCCCTTCCATCGCCTCAAGGAATAGGCGTGCTTCCCCGTCCAGGGGGGACGATAGCATGCCTTGCTCCCTGGGGAGGACACTGTTATCAATATCCTGTGAGGCATCTGTGCGGCCCGTTTGCTTGCGATGGTTTTTGCAGGGTTGTGAGGGGGCGAAATTCGTTGCGCCAGTTGGACCCGTTAAGCCAGATGGCCACAAACAAAAGTGCAGCCAGTGCG
This sequence comes from Deltaproteobacteria bacterium, assembly GCA_027025395.1. Taxonomy (GTDB): domain Bacteria; phylum Desulfobacterota; class Dissulfuribacteria; order Dissulfuribacterales; family QOAL01; genus S144-17. The sequence goes on from JALVQQ010000147.1 coordinate 9,859, forward strand.
AAACGCCAGGCCATAGGGTCGCGATAAAGCCATCTGGACCGGGGTGTTCCCGCTTTCAGGTCTTTTATTGATTGCAGTTGTCGGTTCTTGTGCGCCTGCCAGATGGCGTTTGTGGCCGGGTTGTTTTCACCCTTGGCAAGGTTGTCATGCAAGGTGGTGACCGGGCGATGCGCCAAATGGCTGGCTCGTTCAACCCGGTGCAGACACTGGGCCCTTGTCGGCCAGGAAATGGAT
>JALVQQ010000147.1:10102-12461 GCA_027025395.1 Deltaproteobacteria bacterium
TTTCTCTCTTCGTCTCCGTTCCACGAGTCGGGCCTCAAAGCTTCATCAGCCGGCTGCCCGGCCCTTTTTATGTTACGTTTTTTTCCTGATCGTCTGCGGCCCATTTTTATGATATGAATATCGTGCGGTTCCATTTCAGGATACATTATCCAGGCAGGCATCCTTTTGGTACTGAAGGAGAATACATGAAAAATTCCGCCATTTCAAAACAATATATGCTTGTACTAACAGTTTTCCTGTTTACGCTTTACCATTCGTCCAGTGCCCTGGGCCGTGACTCCGGATGCCTTTCATGCCATTCTGGCATCGCGGTCATAAACCTGAGGATGCAGCCCTGGCTGCTTTCGGCGGCTGAAGAACTGTTTGGCAGGGGCCCCGGCTTCGAATGCGCCGTGTGTCACGGGGGACATCCCGGCAGTAAAGATGCAGCCCGGGCCCACGAGGATATGGATGCCAACCCTTCAGGCTTGTGGGTGCTGCACCAGGGCAGAGGCTGCGCCAGGTGCCACGATGGTCATAACAGAATCACCTCTCTCATGGCCCGCAAGCTGAAACAACCCGCGGGAGGAGAGCTCATGTCCCATGTTTCCCGCCTGACCGATCCTTCGGGCGTCACTGGCCTCGACTATACTTACAGGCTTTCCCGTTCACTCATGGCGCTTGAGACAGGAAAGGCCTGCAAGATACTTTCGTCAAACGGCATAATCCCCAAAGGCACGTTCCCCTACGCCGATTTTAACATGGATGATCCGGACGGCCCCTTGCCCCTGGCCGGTTCCGGCCTTTATAAAAAATGGATTAAAAAGGCCCTGGCTTCCGGCTTTATGCAACGGCTCGATTCAGTGAAGGAAATTCCTGATTTTGAACATGCCAGGCGGATTTTCGGTTCTGCCGAAAAGGCCGGTTTTGCTGACATACACAGGAAACAGTGCGGCAGGTGTCATGTATGGGGCCAGGGCAGGCGGAAACGTGGAGACCGCCGCTCCTCAGGCTGCGCGGCTTGTCATGTAATCTATAATAATGATGGAAAATATCAGGGGGACGACCCGGCCATCCGCGGCAACGAATCCCGTTTTCATCCCATGCGTCACAGGATAACAGTGGCCATTCCCTCCTCACAGTGTACGCACTGCCACACAAGGGGGAAACGGATAGGCACCACCTTTTCCGGCATGTTCGAATATGACTATGCAAAGGACGGCAAGGCGCCGCCGTTCAATGCCCACGGAGAACCACAGCAGCCGCTGTTCACAAAGGAATACATGCACGTCAGCGCCGACATCCACTTCCAGCGCGGAATGCAGTGCGTGGATTGTCACACATCCATTGACGTACATGGTGACGGCAACATCTATCCTGTAACCTGGTACCAGGTGGAAATCAGATGCAGCGACTGTCATGGCACTCCGGATGCCTGGCCATGGGAACTGCCAGTGGGATACGGCACACCTGTCACCCTTGAAGGAGCCAGGGGAACATACCGCCTTGAAGGCAGTGAGTACCTCCTCACATCACGGGGCAATGTCCGTGGCAACTGGAAAAGGGATGGAGACCGGGTAGTTATAAAAAGTCTTTATTCAGGCAGGGAGCATGAGGTGCCGTTGCTGAAAACTCTTGCGCGCAGCAGAAGTTTCCGCAGTCCCTCCGCCATGACTTCAATGGTATCGGTGCCTCACCTTGACAAACTCGAGTGTTATGCCTGTCATGCCACCTGGGCCCCACAGTGCTTTGGCTGCCATATCAAGTACGACAGGAGAAAAGAGGGTACTGACTGGATTATCACATCAACCACTCTGCGGCCGGAAAGTGGAGGGCAGACCATTACCAGAACAGCAGGCGACATAGCAATGGAAAACCGTTCATATCTTCGTTTTGAAAATCCGGTGCTTGGAGTAAACTTCAGAGGCAGGGTGGCACCGCTGGCGCCGGGGTGTCAGGTATTTTACACCTATATAGATGAAAAGGGCGGGATAAAAACCCTTAACCGCCATTATGTCACATCCTCAGGCCACAACAGCCCTACCATGGCGCCTGAACAGCCACATTCCATCAGCCCGCTTGCAAGGACATGTGAAAATTGCCATACAGACCCCAAGGCGCTGGGTTACGGCACAGGAAACAGCAGGAATGCGCCGGCCGTCCTGGGAGCCAGGCCTGTTTTCACTGACATGAGTGCCGGAGTGTACGGGGACGTTCCCGGCTCGGACGCCGCATGGCAGGTTCCGCCTGTAAGAGATTTGGTTCATCCGGATAATGAGTACCTCTGCTGATGTAAGTGGTATAATCTGAGCTTGAAATACTCCATGTCTCTGAAACCATATGTTTGACGTTTCAATGTCTTGATTTTGTTGACCAGACC
>JALVQQ010000147.1:12471-15357 GCA_027025395.1 Deltaproteobacteria bacterium
CCTGTAAGAGATTTTCCCTACTCTCCCGAACAACTTGTTACAAGGGATGACATGCAGGTTCAGAACATGCCTCTTCCCGCTGACAGGCCACTTGACCGCGCGAAGCGCCTGAAGGTCGAGCGTGAGGGGGTATGTGCATCGTGTCACAGGTTTACCGGCACGAAAACCTGGAAGGAGATAGTAAGGCGTTATGGCAGGGCAGCCACGCCTGAGGAACATGATCTTATCATGCAGCGGGCCGTGGAGGCGCTTTCCGGCCCGAAGGGTGCCCCGGGCCGGGATTCATCCAGGCCCAGGAATCAGGACAGAGGGATTTCAGAAAAATAGCAGGAGACGGATTATGAAGAGTTATTATAAGGAGCTGTGGTTTAGGGTGCCCACCCGCAGGGCGTTTATCAACATCACCCCGCAGGTTGAGGAATGTCTGGAAGAAAGCGGGATACGCGAGGGGCTATGCCTTGTAAACGCCATGCACATTACCGCATCGGTCTTCATAAATGACGATGAGCCCGGGCTGCACCATGATTACGACGCATGGCTTGAAAAACTCGCTCCCCACGAGCCTGTTTCCCAGTACAGGCATAACGGCTATGAAGACAATGCGGATGCCCACCTCAAGCGGCAAATAATGGGCAGGGAGGTGGTAGTGGCGGTAACCGGCGGGAAGCTCCATTTCGGTACATGGGAGCAGATATTTTACGGTGAGTTCGATGGCCGGCGAAAAAAACGTGTTCTGGTAAAGATTATTGGCGACTGAATTCTGCCAGGGAGTTGAAGAGGAGCTGGAGGGTCACTGTTTCGAGGCCCGCAGGCTGTTTTCGGAATGCTGGCTTTTTATGCGTTACAACATGCGCCAGACGGCGTATGAACAAGAAGGGGAACATTCACCACGGAAAGGGCAGCGCCAGGCTGCTTAATAAGGCGGCGCGGCCAGCATCCCCGCGGCACATAAACATGGGACAGCGGATGCGTCTGCTGGCCTATCCACCTTGCCGCCTCTGTCTTTCAATGACGCCTTTAGACGATTGTGACCTGGCCGCTGTCAGCTGCGTCCTCACCTTCGATCCATTCGATTTCAACTTCGAGGCTTCTCTTGATTTTTCCCTTTTTTTCCTCCTCTTCCACCTTGGTTTCAAGTGTGAGCCTTGAGGGAAGATTTAACTCGATCTGCTCCTGACCGCTTTTGAGCGTGAGCCTTCCCTGCTCCAGCCGTTCTGCCAGGGACCTCAAAAAGGATGCTGTTTCCCTTGCGTCTCGGCGTTCCTCGGTCTTGAACAGTATTACTTCACGCCCCACTGTTGATACCTCCTTATGCCATTTTTGGAAAAATATAATCATCATTTTCACTGTGCTCAATATCGGGATTCTTCGTGTGAAGCAGAAAAACAATGACCGGGCCGGAATTCAAAATTTTTTTATGGCCCTGATTTGCCTGAAAATTTCTCACACATTATGATAAGCCAAAATAGCTGTCTTCAGCAGTAACGAAAGGGGAAAATGCAGATATTATGAACATCCCCGGGATTCTGAACAACCACGCCGCCACGGTGATACTGGTACATGGCCTCTGGATGACCGGCCTTGAAATGCGCCTGCTTGAGGCAAGACTCCGCCGTCACGGTTTTTCCACTGAAATATTCCGTTATTTCAGCCGCAACGCCTCTCTTTCCGCAAATACCACCCGCCTCCAACGGTTCTGCTCCCGAATCAAAAGCGACAAACTCTGTTTTGTGTGTCACAGTTATGGCGGCATCCTTTTATGTAACTGCCTTAAACAGAAGCTGGCATTCACCCGCAAAATCAGGTCATCGGTATTTCTTGGGTCTCCGCTACAAGGAGCCACCGTGGCCAGGATGCTTGGAGATACCATTGCAGGCGCATTCGCAATGGGGAAAAGCAGGTCGGCACTGATCAGGGGCTGCGCACTGGATGTCCGACCGTGGTTCCCCACGGGCATGATAACAGGAACCATAAATATCGGGCTTGGCATGTTCTTCCTGCCAGGCAAAGGTGAATCAGACGGAATGGTTACGGTCCATGACACTTCAGCCCCCTGGATTTCGGAACGGATCAGGGTAGGGACAACCCACCTTGGCCTGCTGTTTTCCGGACAGGTAGCGGTATTGACCGCCAACTTTCTGCAAGCAGGCTCTTTTTCCCGCCATAGCCCATGATATCAACGAAAGGTCACGGGCCGTGGAGAAATCCGCACAAGGCTGACACCACAAGGCTGGACTGTGTCCCTAACCACCTCACAGACCTATGTTATGAACAGTTATCCTCCAGTAACCATTTCAGGCGCAAGACAACATAACCTCCAGTCCATTGACCTTGAAATTCCCAACGGAAAAATTACGGTCATCACCGGACGGTCCGGCTCTGGCAAATCCACCCTTGCCATTGATATACTCTTTGCTGAAGGACAGCACCTGTACCTTCAGTCCATAGGTGCCGACAACCTTTCTGGAAAGCGCCTGTGGCCCCGTCCTGACGTTGATTCCATACTTCACCTGCCGCCTCCGGTCGCCCTGCAGCAGGCGAGCACCCTCTCATCAAAAAATCCCAACTCCACAGTCGCAACCCTTACGGGGCTCAAAAGACTGGCACGCATGCTTTATGCAACAGCCGCAACAGTAGAGTGTCCGCAATGCCGGATCCCGCTTCGCGCACAAGGCATTGATGAAATAACCGCAGAACTTGAAGCACTTGATCCAGGCAGCCGTGTCATACTGCTGGCCCCGGTTACCACCCTTTTCAGTCAAATGCCGCCGGACGAGGCCATTGCCATGCTCCAGGGGCAGGGGTTTCTGCGAATCAAGATTGATGACCAGCAGTTTTATACTGACCAGAAGCTGAAGATGCCTGAAAATTGGAACAGGGCAGAAA
>JALVQQ010000148.1 GCA_027025395.1 Deltaproteobacteria bacterium
TGAAAGGGGTAGAGTTGCTCAGGTTAAGGACACCTGCAGCCGCCAGGGGAAGACAGGCCATGGACACAGGATAGATTTTGGCGTTTTTTACGCCGGGCAGCGGTTCCTTTGAACTGTCGGAGACGAATACCGGCACCTGAGATTCAAAGACATCCCAGGCTACCCCCTTTTCACGCTCAAAGACAAGATCATGATTGAATTTTTCTGGCGCGCAGTCCTTGTAGATGCTGGCGCGGTTACCGGCGGCCGCCAGCTTGAGGCTGTCGGTTGCCTCGTCGTAGAGCAGGATCGAGGCGTTTTCAAAACCGGTTTCTTCTACAAGAATGTCAACAATGCGCTTGCAGGTTTGCAGAAGCGGGGTGTCTTCCACCATCACTTCGGTTATGCGGAAGATTATTCCCATTGCCTGCATGGTATTATTGAACTGCAAATGGATGTCCTTGGCAGTCAAGTGGATGCCATTATGTGGATTATGCCTGGACGGAGCAGCTGCCTTGCTTTTTTTTTCGGAATTTGACATGGTTTTGTTTCCGGAGTTTTCTGCTGGCCGGATTCAGAATTTCTCGGTCTGTGTTATGGCTTCATACATGCTCTCCGCACCACATAGAGCCTCCTTCGCATCTCTTGCAATGTCGGGAAAATCTTCCGGAAGCAGGTTCAGGGCGTCGAGAGCCTCCGGATCCGGAAACTCATCGCCTGTGAGTCCTGAAACCGGATCTGACATGACGCTGTTTACGGCAGCGTCACATATATTGACAATTGAAACCGCCCCCCGGTGGTCATCAATGGAATTTTCAGGGCAGTGATGATGCTCTATTACGCTTCTTATCACCGGAGGCAATCCCCACTTTGTGGAAATCCATGATCCAACAAGCGTATGCCCGATGCCGGTTTGCAGTTCGTGTGCATGGAATTTCAAGCCCGAAGCACAGCCGGTCTCTGAAGTCAGCTCGTCATAGACGCCAGGAAGCGCGGCTGCTAAAACGGCCTTGCCAATATCGTGCAGCAGGCCAAGGATGAACGCATCCTCAGGTTTTATCCACTCCTTGCCAGTTGCCATCTGCAGTGAAATCCTTGCGGTAAGGAGACTGTGCTTCCAGAAATGTTCCTTTGAAAAATTGGACGCCCTCCCGTTTTCATGCCTGTTGAACTTGTCAAACAGGCAGATAACAAGACAGATATTTCTTATCTCGTCTACCCCCAGGAGCAGTATTGCCCTGTCAATGTTCTGTATCCTGGCCCGCTGGCCGAAGTAGGCACTGTTGCTGATCCTAAGCACCTGGACTGCAATAGCCGGATCTGCCTTTATTATTTCCTTCAGCTCCCTTGCCGAACAGCCTGTTTCAATTGCGGCAAGCAGCCGGGCCGTCATAACATTTGGCAACGGCAGGGAATCAAGACGCGGGATTATTGACTGAAAGGCATTTGATGCTGTTTTCTTGGTCATGGAATCTTTTTTTGTTCCCCAGGCAGCCTTTTTCCAAAAGGCAGGAGCAGGTGGCTGCCCCCTACATGATTCAGAATGCTCTCATGCCTATGGCAAGAGAACTCCTCTTGAGGCAATTTCACCGAGGCGGCGATAAATAGCCCCCTGCGGCGACCCCTGAATCATAAATGCAAAGCTTTTGTCTCTTGATATGATAATCGGAATAATACCGGATCAGCTTGATGTCCAGCCAAAAAACAAAAAACCTGTTTCAGGAATTTCCGCTCTTGCCTCAAAAGGCTCCGGACAATTTCATCCTGCTCACAGCCTGTAGTGGCCGGTTGCCAAATCCTCAAGTCTATTCCTGTCGAGAATGGTTATTTTCCTCCCCTTTACCTCAATGATTCCGGCAGAGTTCATGCGGTTAAGTATGCGTGAAAGCGTTTCGGGAATCGTCCCGAGCAGGAAAGCAAGCTGCGTTCTTGTTATATCCACATAAACGGTGTCAGACCCGTCCCGGGCTTCAAGCAGTATCAGATGACTTGCAAGCCGCGAGGGGACCTCCTTCAGGGAGAGGTTCTCTACAAGCGTGGCAAAGTGGCGCAGCCGGGCCGACAGGACCGCCAGCATGTTCATGGCGGCCCGGGGGTTTTTTTCAAGTATTTCCGTGAGGGCGGCCTTGGGAATGAAAATGGCCGAGGATTTTTCAACCGCCTGGGCGGATGCAGGAAAGAGCCCGCCTGAAAAGACCGCCGCTTCACCGAAGGTCTGGCCTGGCGAAACGATGTGCAGTATCTGTTCCCGGCCGTCAGGCGAGAGTTTGAATATTTTCAGGCGGCCGCCGGTCAATATGTGAAAACCGTCCGCCCTGTCACCCTCCGAGAATATGAACTCTCCCCTTGAGTAGCCATTTTCTGATGCGTTATGGGCCAGCGTCAGGATTGAGTCCCTGTCAAGGCCGGAGAATACCGGTATGCTGCTTATTGTTTCCTGCTTTGAATGCTTTGAGGAATTCATGTCTGCCAGGTGTGGTAGAGTTCGCGGTACAGGCCGGATTTTTCTACAAGTTCGTCGTGAGTGCCTCTTGCAGTGATGGTTCCCCTGTCCATTACTACAATTTCATGCGCGTTCTGGATGGTGGAAAGCCTGTGGGCTATGACTATGGTTGTCCTGCCTTTCATGATGTTTTCCAGCGCCACCTGTACGGCATGTTCAGAAACGGAATCCAGCGCGCTTGTGGCCTCGTCCAGTATGAGGAGGGGAGGGTTTTTCAGTATGGCCCTGGCAAAGGCGATGCGCTGCCTCTGGCCGCCCGACAGGTTCATTCCGCGTTCAGAAAGGAGTGTATCGTAACCATTGGGCAGGGCCTGAATGAATTCATGCGCCTGGGCCTGTCTGGCGGCGTGAATGATCTCCTCCATGGTTGCTCCCGGCCTGCCGGCCGCAATATTTTCACGTATGGAGTCACTGAACAGTATAATGTCTTGGGTAACCACGGCTATGTTTTCTCTCAATGACCTTATGTCAATGCTGTTCAGGTCAATGCCGTCCCATCTTATCTTTCCCTTTGCTGGGGAGTGGAAGCGCGGGATGAGGTCGGCCAGGGTAGATTTGCCAGCTCCGCTGGGGCCTACTATGGCTGTGACCCTGCCTGCCCTTATGGCAAGGTTTATGTCCCTCAGCACAGGCTGGCCCCCGGGCCTGTAGCTGAACCATACGTTTTCAATATCAATCTGTTTTTTCAGGCCCTTTATCCTTGCACCGCCTGCGGGCTCGTCCGGACAGTTCAGCACCTGGTCAATTCTCTCCAGAACGCCCATTGATTCCTGTAGGCTGCTGTATGCGGCGCCCAGCTTTTTAAGGGGATTGAACGCCATGACAATGGCCGTAAGCACGGAGAAGAATTCTCCGGAAGTCATGCTGCCCTTGACTACAAGGTGTGCGCCATAACCCAGCACTATGGCCACGGCCATGCCGGAAAGGCAGTCTATGAGGAACTTGGTTCCGAGCTTGAGCCTGACCAGCCTTGCAAACTGGCGGTAGGCCTTGCGGTTTTCGTGACGGAACTGCAGCAGTTTCCGCCTCTGCATGGAGAAGATTTTTATGATCCTGAGGCCAGTGGCCGTCTCGCCCATGCGCTGTGTTATCATGGCCAGGTAGTGCTGGACATTTTTCCTGCGCCTTTTTACATAACGGCTCAGGGTCCTTGTGCCCCAGGCAATGAATGGAAGGAGCAGAAAGCTCAGCAGCGCCAGGTCCCACTTACGGTAAATTGCAATTGAGATCAGCACGACTATTGACGGGATATGAAGCAGAAAAGCACTGAAACTCTGGGCAAGGACGTTCCCGAGCAGGCCTATGTCATTCATCAGCCGTGAGATCATGTCCCCGGCTGAGGAGCTGCTCATGCGCTCCAGGGGCATGTTAAGCAGCCTTGAAAAGAATTTTTCCCTGGTGTCACATACCAGCCTGAAGCCCGCAGTGCGCATCAGGTATGCCTGAACAAAGTTTGAAAATCCCCTGGCGGCGAAGAGCAGGAATATGGTTGCCGGAAGAAATTTTATATATTCGTAACGCTTCTCAACAAATATGTAGTCCATGGCAGGCTTTACCAGCCAGGCAATGGAACCGTTAAGCCCGGAACTTGCAAGGCTGAAGACGATCGCCGCGGTTACCCTTCTGGAGTAGGGGCGGACAAGCCGCCACAGTCGTCTGAAATCGGACTCCTTGCGGATGTTGGTGTCTGTTTTCATGAATGATCAGCTGTTGTATGTTTTTTAAGGTGTCCTGAACCCGCATTGCCATGCCGGGCAGGTTGCAATGGTTGCCGTCTTGCAACTATCCTATTACATGCTCATGCATTGACAAGGGCGGGAACCAGCAGAAAATTTCCGGTTATCGGGGGGTAATTGCATGTATTCATTCGGTTGGTGGAGTACAGGCAGGGATATTGATGCCCTGAATCTTTTTGATACAGTCTTTGACGCGTGTGAGAAAGGGGTAATAAAGGGAGGATTTTCATACTGTTTCATATCCCGTGACCCTGGAGAGAGTCACCATAGCGACCAGCTTGTTGAAAGGATTCGGAAGTGTGAAATCCCGGTGGTTACCCTTTCCGCCGCGCGTTTCATGCCTGAACTCAGGTCAAGCGACAGAAGCAGGTGGCGGGAGCTGTATCACCGCCAGGTACTTGAAAGGATACGGCCGTTCAGCGCCGAAACTGTTGTGCTCGCAGGCTACATGTGGGTGGTAAGCCCTGAGGTGTGTAATGCCTTTCCTGTAATAAATCTCCATCCGGCAGCCCCTGATGGTCCGGCAGGCACATGGCAGGAGGTTATATGGCAGCTTATTGAGCAGGGGGCTGGTTCAACAGGAGTGATGATGCATCTTGTGACTCCTGAACTGGACAAGGGGCCGCCTGTTTCATTTTGTCGATTTCCAATAAAAGGCGGGTCCTGGGACCGCCTGTGGGATGATTGCCGGGCCAGGCTTCAAAAGGCCGGTTCCCTTGATGCCCTTAAGGAAAATGCCGGCGAGGCCCTTCCGCTTTTTGCAGAGATAAGGCGTCAGGGGGTGCGGCGGGAGCTTCCTCTTATGGTGCAGACTCTAAGGGCCCTTGCTGATGGAGAGTTTTCAATCGTTGAGGGAGTGCTGCGCGGCAGGGACGGCAAAGAGCTGGAAGGACCCTGGGACCTTACCGATGATATCGAAAGGGAGCTGCGGTAACAGCGCATGCCACGGCGGAATACCGCTGGCGTAACAAGCCTTTTCCGCCCGGTATTGTGCTGTCGGCTCTCCTGCTTTTATGCCGTTGCCTTGTTGGTGCCCGGGGATTGGTTCTCCAGATGTTTGATGAGAACGGGAATGTCAATGACAGGGACATGGCCGTTTTCCCATG
>JALVQQ010000149.1 GCA_027025395.1 Deltaproteobacteria bacterium
TCCGTTTGTCTGCTTTCCCGTACGCAAAAAATTAATATGACTAAGACTTTTACTCCAGCCGTCAAGCCAAAAAATCAGTTTTTCCTTCTGAGAAGCTGTCCCACCGAAATGAATGATAATATTTATATCACTTTCAGGGCCGGCAGTAGCGTTTTTAACACTTCCGAAGAGATATAAACCTTTTACGCCAAATTTTGCAGCATCTAACATAGCGGCAAGCGCTTCAACGGCGCTAAAACGCCAGCGCCAATGCGCATCCCAGCGCTTTGGTAAATTGGAAGCTGCCTCGGCGGGAATTTGCACCTCGTCTTCAACCCTGCCTTCAGAAAACAGGGCGACGGCTTGATCCATATCAGCATTCATAAGAACACTCAGCGTTTTTCCACGGTTCGAGGCGCTTACATCAATAACTTTAATCACATCTGAAAGATGAGCATAATCGGGAAGAATTTTCCCAAAAATATTTTCGGAATTTTCAAGGAATTCCTCATTAAAAATAACACCATGATCATCGGGATACAAGGGTAAATAACGAATATTTGCCTCAACCAAATCCTGAAAAAAATGCGTCCCGAAAGAGAGATCAGGCAGATAATCTTTCTGTTTTCGGGCAATTTCGATAAGCATCGCTGTATTATTAATATCAGAATAAGTCACACTTACCCCAAGTTTAATATCTCCACGGCTTCCCCAGCGCCCTGGCCCCATTAAAATAAACTGCCGTTTGGGTAATATTTTATTTAATTGTCCTACTGCCCGTCCCACAGCTGTCAGATCATTATAGTCAATTTCACTGTATTTTTGCGGACTAACATAAACCAGATGGGTAATGTCCTTCACAATGCCGTTCGAAATATGTCGTTTGGCCGTAAAAAGGACCCTTTCTTTCGGGATATCCGCAGGAATAACCGCGGGTTTACTTTCTTCGCTGTAACTCTGGCTGCGGCATTGCAGCAGATAAAAGTCTTTTCCGTCATGGGCAAATTCAATATCAATCGGCCGCGCGTATTTATCACGCAAAAGATCAAGTATGATTTTTATCTGCTTAACAAAAGATGTATTGGAAACCAATCCTTCAAAGGTAACCACAAAATTTTCTTTACTGTAATCAACGCCGATAGCCCTGGGCTGAACGATATGATTATCTTTAATAAGCGAGACAATACGGTTAATATTAAAATATTCCCTGCCGAATTTTTTCAACAGATGCCGTATTTCAAGTGATTCGAATCTTTTGCTTTTCAAATTAATAACATCAATATATTTGGGTGAGTATCGGATTATTTCATCCATAGTTACATTAACACGCAAATTAGGCTGACCGGGTGCAATCAAGATTGGATAATCATCACTTAAGCGGTCAACAGCGCGCGTACCCAATCCCGGTACAATGCGGATTAGACCATCCTCTCTTTTGATACGGCTTGACCAGCGGAATTCATTATGACTAAAAGCCACACCGGCAAAAGCCGGCAGAAAATAGTGGCCAACTTTTTGTCCCACAACCTCCTGAATCATAATACCCATCTCTTCATGGTAATCCTGCAGACCTCTTTCAATGCGGTATTGAACCGGATCCGGCCCGAAAGTGGATGCATAGACCTCGGAGATGGCATCCACCAATTC
>JALVQQ010000150.1:0-13019 GCA_027025395.1 Deltaproteobacteria bacterium
GATCGGGGCCGCCGGATTATACTTTGAGCTTGCCCACCCGGGCGTTGTGCTGCCCGGCGCCGCCGGCGCCATATCCCTGCTGCTTGGCCTCTTTGCCACCCAGGTGCTTCCTGTTAATACCGCAGGCCTGCTGCTCCTGTTACTTTCCGCCGTGCTTTTTGTGCTGGAACTTTTCATTACAAGTCATGGCCTTCTTGCGCTTGGCGGCATAATCTCCCTCATTATAGGCTCTATTTTCCTCTATGACAGGTCAGTTACAGGCACTGCCCTTTCAGCCTGGGTAATGTGGCCTGTAATAGTTACAGTGGGAGGTTTCTTTCTGGCCATTGCCCTGCTGGCCGCAAGGGCCCAGCTGAAAAAGCCGCAGTCGGGCGCCGAGGCGCTGAAAGGCATGACGGGAACGGTCTGGCAGACAGTGGGCCCAGGAGGCGGGATGATCCATGTTCACGGTGAACTCTGGAAGGCTGTAAGTGATTCTGAAATACCGTCGGGTGAAAAGGCGGAGGTAACCGGAATAAAAGGAATGACCCTTACTGTCAAAAAGATTGATTAGGCGTTGATGAAAGAGCTGATGGACAGCATACCTGAAAATGCCCTGAGGGCACTATACGAAAGCGACAATACGGTGTTTCTTGACACATCAAGGATTATCAGGGACGAATACCGTTCATTACTCTTTACCCGTCCGGTGGAGACAATTGCCGCATGGCATCCCTCCGACTGCAAAACCCTTTTCAACAGGGTGGAAGATGCGCTTTCCAGGGGTCTTTTCGTGGCCGGCTGGCTCAGTTATGAGTGGGGTTACGCTCTCATTCCGCAACTCTCCGGCCTGCTCGAAGAAAAGAGGCCTGACGGCCCTCTTGCGTGGCTTGGAGTATATGAAAATCCTGTTATATGGAATTGCAAAAAATCAAGGCGGCCCCCTGGTGAAAAATCCGACAGGCATGTTCATGACCTGGATGACGGGCGCAAGCCTGCAGTCTCTGCTCCCGAGCTGGATACCTCGAAGCAGGAATTTGCAAATGCCGTAAGACAGATAAAGGAACTGATTGCGGCCGGTGACACCTATCAGGTCAACTATACGGTACGGTGCCACTTTCAATTTGATGGTGACCCGCTGCGGCTTTACCGCAAACTAAGATCAAGCCAGAGGGTTTCCTACGGAGCTGTCATAAGAAACGGCTCCAGGTGGATACTCTCCCTTTCACCTGAACTCTTTTTCCACAGGAAGGGAGAGACTATCTGGTCCAGGCCAATGAAAGGCACAATGCCCAGGGGGGCATCGCCTGAAGAAGACAGGAAAATAGCCGATTTTCTCGGCTCGGACATCAAGAACAGGGCTGAAAATGTCATGATTGTTGACCTTTTGAGAAATGACATTGGCCGTATCGCAGAGACAGGGAGCGTCAAGGTGCCTGAACTGTTTCATGTGGAAGAGTATGAAACCCTTTTCCAGATGACGAGCAGGATAGAGGCAAGGATACGGCCAGGCATGGGATGGAAAGAAATATTCCAGGCCCTTTTCCCCTGCGGCTCCATAACTGGCGCACCCAAGATCCGCACAATGGAGATAATTTCACAACTGGAAAAATCTCCAAGAGGCGTTTATACCGGCGCAATCGGTTTTATTTCACCTGCAAACGAGGCGGTTTTCAATGTTGCCATAAGAACCGTGGAGCTTGAAAAGGGTAGCGGCACCATGGGAACAGGCTGCGGCATAACAATTGGCTCTGATCCGGAAGCCGAGTACCTTGAGGCAGTGCTGAAGGCCAGGTTTCTTGAAAAGGCCGCAGGCAACCTCTGAACACTGAACTTTTCTTCCTAACCCGCAAACGGCCCAGAACACATCATGAACAAGAATTCCAGGGAACACCCACGGGATTTCAGCCTGATAGAGACGTTTCTCTGGGCTGATACCCCTTTCTGGCCTGAATCATGCGGTTCTGCCGGATACGGTTCGGGATTTGAGAAATATATTTTTTCAATACCTGGGAGACAGGCCATTGAACCGCGTCCGGTTTCATGCTGGCAGGAACACTACTTTCTTTTTGACAGGCACCTGGCCAGGCTGAAAAGGTCGGCCGCTTTCTTTTCAGCGCCATGCATCATGTCGGAAGCGTGTGACGCGCTTGAAAAAATTTCAGAAAAGATTACTGCCAGCATCAAGTATGCCCGGAATTCCCCTGGCGTTTTCAGGGTACGCCTTCTATGCGGCATGGATGGGAGAATTTCAGCCGGATTTTCCCGTATACCCGGGATAAAATCTCTTCCCGCAAGATTTGATTTTTCCCATGCGTATCGTGATCCGGCATCCGCCTTTACGCTTCACAAGACAACCAGGAGGAGACTGCTGGAAACGGAACTTGCAGCAGCCCGCGAAAAAGGGCTTTTTGAACGGATTTTTGTAAACAGTGACGGAATGGTGACAGAGGGCACCTTTACCAATATCTTTGTCCGGTTTCCGGGCCAGGCGGCCTTGACGACACCGCCCCTGGCACATGGACTGCTTGCCGGTACCCTGAGAGAGGAGCTCCTTGCCTGCTCCCTGGCAACCGAGGCCCCTATTCCGCGAAAATGTCTTGACCGGGCAGATGCCGCCGTCTATCTCGGCAACTCCCTCCGTGGGCTGGTGCCTGCAAGACCTGCCTGATTTTCCGTCCTGCCGCTAAAACAGGTCAACCTCCATGCTTTCCCCCGGTTTCAGGTCCTTGATGGCAACATCAATGTGATTGGCCCTTATCTGCCTTTCAAACTCGCCTGGAGTGCCGGTCAACACAGGAAAAGTCTTGTAGTGCATTGGGATTACGACCTTTGGGCTCAACAACCTGCAGGCATAGGCGGCCTCCCTGGGGCCCATGACATAGTGATCCCCGATTGGAAGCATGGCCACCTTGGGGGTGTACATGCTGCCTATCATGGCCATGTCTCCAAAAAGTGCCGTATCCCCAGCATGATAGATCCTTACCCCATCCTCCAGGCGAACAAGGAAGCCCGCGGCCTCTCCTCCGTATATCACTTCATTGCCGTCTGATATCGAGGAGCTGTGCAGGGCAGGCAGCATGGTTATTGAAATGCCCTTTGTGTGGTAAGTGCCGCCTATGTTCATGCCTGTAACATTGGGAAGTCCCCTGGCAAGAAGAAACTGCTGCAGCTCATGGATGGCAACCACCTCTGTCATGGAGGATGAAACCATATCCATGGTATTGCCAAGATGATCAGCATGGGCATGTGTCACAAGGATAAGATCCGCCGCCGTGTCTCCCCTGTCTTCAGGCGCCATTGGATTGTCAAGCCAAGGATCTATCCATATTCTCAAGCCCTGATCAGTGATTATTCTGAATGCGGAATGACCATAAAATTTGATTGTATTCGGCATAACCCCTCTCCTTGAATAGATATCTTTTTTGCCTGGACTGGCAACGTGCGTTTTTTACTGCCGGCCTGTTTTTGTCAAAATCCCTGAACAGTAACAAGCAGTTGAAAAAGACTTGCACCCAGGTTGCAAAAACTTCCGTTCCACCGGTTTCAATAATCAAAACCGGCGGGCCGGAAGCATTCGGGCTCCACATCGAGCCGTTCAAAAATAAGTTTTTCCATTTTTTTTGTGTCTTCAAACATTTTTTTCAGATACTCACAGGCTGCCTCCGTGGAACCGTAACGTCTGAGCAGGTCGTCAAACCTCTCATCAAGAGATACGTAGCTGGTATGCTTGATCCTCTTGTCGGCGTAGTTGACAATCATGGCTTCATCTGGAACCGGATATGCATCAAGAGGGCGGTCAAGCTGTACATGCTGCCGCACCACCGAGGCTACCGCGTCAAGGTCAAGGGATTTGAGGAGTTCAGCGCCCCTTTCAGCATGGTTGCAATCCAGCTCAATACATTCCATTTTTGCAATATCATGCAGAAGGGCGCCTGCGCGAACAAGCCCCTTATCAACAGATATGCCGGCTTCATTGCACAGCACGGCAAGCTCATGGGAGACAAGGGCAACCGACCTGCAGTGCTCTACTATGTGTCCAGGCACATTGTGCATCTCAAGCAGTTGAAGGCACCTGTTTTCATCCGGATTTTGCATGCCGGAAACTATGCCAAAAAAGGAATCTCTTTACAAGGCTCATGTTGCCAGCCGGAAATTCAGGAAAACCGGAAACCCGAGTCTTCATCATGTGGCAAAAAACAGAAAAATAACAAGAAAAAGAGAGAAAAATAGAGGAAAGACGATTCCTGTTTTGTTGGATTATTTGTTGATAACTAAGTTGTATGGCTCTAACCCTTTATATTCACACAAAAAAACGATCCGAAAAAAATAATCATTTTTTCAATGAGTTATAACCCGTAACCACTCAACCCCCCGATAGAAGAGTACTTTTGAAATGTTGATAAGCCTGAAAGGCCAACATGACAAAATCTGCCAATACCTTCTTTGACTCATCGGCAGGCCGGGGGTAAAAAAACAGGGCAAACCGGAAAACATGCACCGGCGTCTGAACCATCCACAACAATTTGACATTTTATTTTTTTGATTGATTTTTTTACACAAACAAGACTATTTATTATCAGGCAACAAATATTATCTTAAAATATTATCATGGCTCAAAATATTGCCTGTACGGCTGAACAGGCGTTACACATCAGCTCACCGGCAACTATTTGCCAATGCTGCCTGACATTTGCAGCGCAGGCAAGCCGCCTGCCGGTCTTCCACGGTGCATCCGCGGCACCTTGACAACAGGGGGTGGGAATTTGCACCGACTTGACCGACTTAATTGTTGAGGCCGCCAGATTTGAACCATTTCAATCATATCTGACATCCTGGTGGTCAACTTGTCTTCAGGGCCAGGCGCTCGGCCAGCTGGCTGGGTAGCATAAGAGAGTGTCAGGTTCAGTCATTAAACATATCCGGTAAGCAGACAGGGAGGGGAAAGCAACTATGAGGGAGCTCTGGAACAGTATCAGAGATGAACTGAAGTCCAAAATTTCGGAAAGCAGCTTCAATGTCTGGATAAGCCCCCTTACCTACGGGGGCACTGACGGGGAACACATCCTGATAAACTGCCCCAACCAGTTCTTCGCATCCTGGATACAGGAACACTATTTGCCGCTTCTCGAAGATTGCCACAACATGGGCAACTGGAAGATCCGTTTTGTTCCAGCTGAAAAGGTGCGCGATTCCCAGCGCAGACAGCTTCACCTCCCCCGTTTTGCCCCCAACCAGCTATCAGCGCCCAATTTCTGCTCAAGGTTTACCTTTAACGAATTTGTAGTTGGCGACAGCAACAGGTACGCCTATTCGACTTGCAGGAACATAGCGGATGAACCAGGGAAAAACGGCCGTATAATTTATCTTCAGGCAGACTCCGGCCTCGGCAAGAGTCATCTCAGCCAGGCTGTCGGGCATGCAATACTTGAACGCCATTCAGAAGCAAGGCTCTGTTATCTTTCAGCCAACGAATTTACCAACCAGGTAGTCAGGGCAATCCAGAAAGGCACCTTGAACCGGTTCAAGGAGCATTACCACCGTAACTGTGATGTTCTCCTGCTGGAGGAGATGCACTGTCTTTCAGGCCGTCAGCGCACCCAGGCCGAACTGGCCCAGGCACTCGACCCGATGCTTGACCGTGGGAAAACGGTTATTTTTACAGGAAACAGGCTTCCAAGGCAGATTCCCAATGTCAACGCCGAACTCCAGTCAAGGCTGTCATGTGGCATCATAGCCTGTATAAACCCGCCGGATTACCGCACCAGGGTCAAAATAGTGCTGCGCAAGGCGCACAGCCAGGGAGTTGATATGGACAGGGAGATCGCGGAATATCTTGCAGAGCACCTGAAAGGGGACATCAGACGAATTGAGGGTGCTGTCGTGGGACTGATTGCGAAATCTTCCCTGCTCAACAAACAGGCGGACATGGAGCTTGCACGGGAGGTGATTCACGAACTGGTGGGAGAGCCGGCTGAACTGTCCGTGGCGCAGATAAAAAAATTGATATGCACCCATTACAGAATATCCGAGCAGGATCTGCTTTCGCGCTCCAGGAAAAAGGTCATAGCAGAACCAAGACAGCTGGGCATGTATCTTGCCCGCAAGTACACGGACGATTCCCTTGAACAGATAGGAAGGGAATTCAGGCGTGATCATGCAACCGTTCTCTACGCGGTCAAAAAAATTGCCAGGGAGCGCGACACCTCATCCAGGAGACGCAGTGAACTGGACTATCTGAACAATCTGATTGAAAAGATGCGGTGGAAATAGATCCGCCGCCTTTCATAAAACGGCTCAGTGAAGCGGGACCTTGACAGCAACATAAAAGATGAAATCAGGGCAATACTTGGCGGCCCTGAACGGTTGCTTACCGATCCTGCCGACCTGACATGTTACTCCTATGATTCAGGGGGAGTGTCGGCAGCTCCATCCGCGGTTGCCCTGCCCGCAAACAAAAAGCAGGTTTCCCGCCTGCTTGCCCTTGCATCAAAATTCCACTTTCCCGTATATCCTCGCGGAGCGGGCTCCGGCACCACCGGCGCGTCAGTACCCTTGTCTGGAGGACTGGCTCTCTGCCTTACCTCCATGAACAGAATCCTTGAAATAGATCCTGGCAATCTATCCGCCACGGTGGAGCCCGGAGTCATCACGGGAGATTTGCAAGGGGCGGCCGAAAGGCTCGGGCTTTTTTATCCGCCTGACCTGCAAGTCTTTCGTTTTGCACAATCGGCGGGAATGTAAACACCGGAGCCGGCGGGGCGCGCGCGGTGAAATACGGCGTGACAAGGGATTATGTCACGGCCCTTGAAGTTGTGCTTCCATCCGGAGACATAATCCGGACAGGCCCCAATACCGCAAAAGGCGTTGCCGGTCTGGACCTGACAAGGCTCATGGTAGGCAGTGAAGGCACCCTCGGGGTTGTCACGGAAATCAACCTGAGGCTCATACCATCGCCTGAAGCCACGGGAACCGCAATGCTTCTCTTCAGGTCGGCTGCGGACGCCTGTTCAACGGTGACACGATGCTTTTTAAGCGGTACCCTCCCCCGTTGCATTGAGTTTTTTGACCATGCAAGCATTGACTGCATATCTGACAAACTCCCCTTTCCGGCTCCCCGCGGGTGCGGCGCCATGCTACTCGTCGAGGTTGACGGCCCGACAAACTCTATTGTGCCGCAGCTGGATGCGATCTCCAGCCAGGCAAGGACGTGCGGCGTCCTGAGGGCAGAACTTGCACATGACCGGCAAGAGGCAGAGGGCATGTGGAGGGCACGGCGCGCCATGTCTCCTTCCATAAAAAAACTTGGCTACAGCGGAAAGGTCAGTGAAGATATCTGTGTGCCACGCAACAGGCTTCCAGAAGCAGTGCAAGCACTTGAGGAAATCTCGAAAGATCTTAACACGCGGATAGTATGTTTTGGCCATGCGGGAGACGGCAACCTGCATGTCAACATCCTGTTTGACAAGGATAACCCCGAGGATGTAGAAAATATGGAGCAGACGGTAAGGGCTGTTATGGAGTGCGCCATAAGGCTTGGCGGCACCATTTCCGGAGAACATGGCATAGGCATTTCAAAAAGAAAATTCATGGGGCTTGAGGCAGATCCGGCAAGGCTTAAACTGATGGCTGGAATAAAGAAGCTGTTTGACCCGCATGACATAATGAATCCGGGCAAGATGTATCCTGCCTGAATATCCGCCAATTTCAATATAGGTGCAACAAAGACAATCATAAACGGCAACGGCAAATGAAAGTATCGGCAATTATCGCTGCGGCAGGAAGCAGCAAGCGTCTGGGCACCAAGATCCCCAAGCAGTTTCTGGAGCTTGGCGACAAACCCATGCTTGCCTGGAGCATAGAGGCATTCTGCTCTTCCTATCTCATCACGGACATTACGGTAGTCACCCATCCCGGCTTCATTGAACTTGCGGAAGATATTGCCAGGAACGCCGCATGTTCAAAGGCCGTGCAGGTCGTGGAAGGTGGGCCAACAAGGCAGGAATCCGTGCTCAGGGGCATTACCGCTTTTGAGGAAAGCGGCTCTTCATGGGTTGCGGTGCATGATGCCGCACGGCCCTTTATCACACCCGAGCATATTGAAAACATCTGTCTGCTTGCCGCCGAAGCAGGGGCGGCAATTCCCGGCATTCCTGTTCCGGACACTGTTAAAAAGGTGGATGGAGACAGCTTCATAATTGATACACTTGACAGGTCTGAACTGGTTCTGGCCCAGACTCCCCAGGTTTGCAGGCGCAAGGATATCATGGCCGCCTATCGGCGCGCCGGGAAAATGAATCTGACATTCACGGATGAATCGAGTCTGCTTGAATCTGCCGGTTTTCATGTGGCAGTAGCAAGGGGAACAATGCACAACTTCAAGGTCACCACCGAATCGGATCTCCAGGTGGCCAGGATGCTGGCTAAAAATTTTGTCAGGAATTCGGGATGATAGATATTATGAATTTCAGGACAGGCTTTGGGTATGACGTCCACCGGCTTGGAGAGAACCGACCTCTATGGATAGGTGGCGTGAAGATACCTTATCATCTTGGACTTGTAGGCCACTCTGACGCTGATGTTTTGATACATGCGCTATGCGATGCACTGCTTGGTGCTGCCGGACTGGGCGATATTGGAAATCACTTCCCTGATTCGGACCCTGCCTATAAGGGAATATCCAGCATGATACTGCTTGAAAATGTCATGAGAAAGCTTTCGGAAAGTGGCGGTTGGTGCCTGGTAAATGCAGACATGACCCTGGTGGCGGAAAAACCAAGGATTGCACCCTTTATCGGCGAGATGAAAAAAAATCTTCAGAAGGCCATGAAATGCGGATATTCATGCCTGAACATCAAGGCCACAACAAGTGAAGGGCTTGGTTTTACCGGAACCGGGCAAGGCATGGCTGCGTATGCGGTAGTCCTTGTTGCAAAAAATGACAAGACTGCTTAATGGCTTGTGCCTGAGCCGCGCCCGCCGTGATGGCATGGGCGCCAGGTACAAAAACGCCTTGCATTGGCCCCTGTCTTGAATCTGCAACTCTCCCCGCAACCAGCCAGATGAAAACCGGCCGGATTTCCGCCTTCCGAAAAGTTGAATTGTCTTGCCCCCTGGCATTTCATGCCGCCGCTGTTTTATCCACATAGCATGCCATAGGGAGTAATAACGGTATCTTTAAAGCTGCTGCCCGCCTTGAGAACTGAACGGGGCCACACAACGCATCTTTCAAGGCTGACGTTCTCTTCCACCTCTATATCCCGTCCCATGCAGACCCAGCCTCCCCTGCATTCAATCATGGTTTCAACACCAGGCGGACCGACAAAAGAGCTTCCCATGGATTCCATCAACCTTTCATGGGCCATAAGATAACCTGGCGGGCTTCCTATATCTTCCCATATCCAGGTTTTGGCACCTTTCAGCGTGGAAAAATCCGGGCCATGCACCCACCGAACCTTCGCGCCCGCCCCCATGGCGCGGGAAAGGGCATCTATTCTGGAACCAGGCCCGACAGACAGGGATGAAAGAAACTGTTCGGAAAATACAGAAATACCGGTGAATGCCAGTGAACCAGGGCCTTTATCTTCAAATGAGGTCACGAACTCTCCGCTGACACCGACCTTGTTCCAGGGGTCACGCTTGTGAAGCACCAGGGTTGCTGCGGAATCAGGGTGAGCCAGGTGATACTGCCACAGGGCTTCAAGATCAAGATTGGTGACCACATCGCCATTTATTACCAGCATGGGCTGCGGGATGGCAATCTTATGAAATATATTTGCAATGCCGCCGCCGGTGCCAAGCAGCCGGTCTTCATGCAGCATCCTTACCATCGGCCTGGCATTGGCGCATGCATGGCAATTGCGGCACAGACGCTGTTCCACCATATGGCCAAGGTGATAGAGATTTATATAAATATTGAAAAATCCAGAGGAACAGAGGGTACACGCTATGCGCTGAATCAGGGGTTCATTCAATACGGGAAACAGCGGCTTGGGAAGATATCCGGTAAGTGGCCTGAGCCTTGTTCCAAGCCCGGCCGCAAGTATCATGGCCTGCAATCAGACTGCCCTTCCCTGTTTCTGGGGTACAGCCGACAAGACATTTCTCTCTCAGGCCTTGTGGGAGCTGTCGGCCTTTACTCCGGCAACCGGTTTTTCCTGATTCAGCTCGTCTGACTCTGCGGATGCATTCTCCTTGATCTCTTCATTCATCTCGCTTAGCCCCTGCCTGAATGAGCGCAGCCCCTTGCCCAGGCCCGCACCGATCTCCGGAAGCTTTTTCCCTCCAAACACAAACAACGCTATTATGAGAATAACAAGAAGTTCCTGGGTCCCGAATCCAAACATGGCTAATCTCCAGATAATACCCCAATCCTGCTGTTACATTACTGTTTAGGACAACTGGCTGGAGTCGGGCAGACCCAATTTGTGCCACGGCCCACGCAGCCCTCAGCCCAGCTTTTCCTGACTGAAAAGATCCCTCCTGTTTTCCGGACTCATCAGCTTGAACCGTAACTGTGAAGGCCGGAGAGCAGGAAATTTACTCCAAAGTAGGTAAATATTACTGATACGAAACCTATAATTGACAGCAGGGCTATCCGCTTGCCCTGCCAGCCCCTGACAAATCGTGCATGAAGCGCAGTGGCATAGACAAACCAGGTAATCAGTGACCACGTCTCCTTTGGATCCCAGCTCCAGTATGTGCCCCATGCCTGATTGGCCCATACGGCGCCTGTAATTATCCCTACGGAAAGCCAGAGAAAACCGAAAACAATTGTCTGATGCATCAGATCATCCAGGACCTTCAGGGAGGGAAGAGCACTCAGGAGTCCGCTGTTGCTCTCACTCTCTTCACCGCGAATCAGATACATTATACCCATTCCGCATGCCACCGCGAAAGAGGCGTAACCGAGGAAACAGGTGATGACGTGAGCTATGAGCCAGTTGCTCTGAAGAGCCGGAATAAGGGGTTGTATCTTGTCCTGGACATCAGGGCTGAAACTGGCATAGGCCATTGCAAGGGTCGCAAAGGGTGTTGCAAAGGCGCCAATCACCCTCTTGCCTGTTTTCCATTCAATTATCAGATAAACCAGTACAGTTACCCAGGCAAAAAACACAAGGGATTCATAAAGATTTGACAACGGCGCATGTCCATAGCCCATCTGATATGACTCTGCCCATCTGAGTCCGATACCGGCTGTCTGGCACACCAGTCCGGCGGCGGTGACAAAAGAAGCGGCCAGTCCTATCTTCTCTACGCGAAATACCCAGTGAATAAGGTATAGCGCGGCGGCTGCGAGATATATAAAGGTGGTTATGCTCAACAGATATGAACTTGAAAAGGTCATTTTCCCTCTCCTGTTACTGAATCAAGCGCGTTCTTGATTTCGTCGAACTCGTTTTCAAATTTCATTTTATTCTTATTTGACAGTCCGGCAAGGATAACCGTGACGCCATCTTTCCCGCCAGGCCTCACATACAGCCACATCCTCCGGTGCGCCACCCAGAAAACCATGGCAAAACCGATAATCAGGCCGGTGCATCCCAGCCAGACTACCCAGACACCCGGATCTTTCTTGACCTGGAGTCCGGTCATGTACTTTTCTGCTGCATCCTGGAGTTCTACCTTGTAGGTCTTGCCGCCGGCATCAATTGTCTTGCTGCTGCCCCTGAAGAGCCATAACGCATCAGCCCTGCCGTTCGATTCACCAATCCAGATGCGGGCGGCCGGTACGCCATGCACATTTGGCAGGAACTTCATCAGGCCCATGGTAAGGCCTGCTTCCGGCCAGCTAACCCTCTGGAATGCGGGAATTACCAGATTGCGCTGCCCTCCTCCGGAGTCCGTGATCCTCAGGGTGACCTCTGGTATTGACTGATAACTTGACTGATAAAAAGTAATGCCCTTATAGGTAAGTGGGTCATTAACCTCAATGGATTTTTTAAGAACCTCCCTGCCATTATCAATAACCGCCAGGTCGGACCTGAACAGCTTGGGGGCGCCGGTGTCATAAAAATCCACTACAAACCGGTCGCACCGCAGCAAAAAACCGAGGGGAATCTTTTGGGTTACATCAGACGACGCCACGGCATGGTCTGTTGTTTCTCCCTCAAGAAGCATGATTCTACCCTTGAACCCCGCCATTGAGCCATACACTGCACCGGCAAATATTATGAGAATACTCAGGTGAAGACCATACAGTCCCCAGTAACTCCATTTCCCGCTTTCGGCCATATATACCGTGCCGCCGTCATCAAGACGCTTCTCCCGGATGCTGCCGGCCTTCTGCCTGAAAATATCAACAATTTGCGCAGCCTTTTCCGAGGCCTCAGGCGCCTTCAATGTCCATTTGTGACAGAGCGACGCCCTCAGCAGATAGTCTGCCGTAACATCAATATAATCCCTTTTGAACAGTTTCAACGTGAAGGGAAGGCGGTTAAGGGTGCAGACTATGAGATTCAGGCTGAACATGCCGAGAAGTGTCAGATACCACCAGGAGTGGTAGGTATCATCCAGCCTGAGCAGCTTTATGGCCTTGAACATTCCTGGCCCATAGTTGTTCAGGTAAAACTGCATTGTCTCCCCCTGTGGTATGATTGTGCCCACAATAGAGGTGACGGCAAGGATTATCAGAAGAAATATCGCTAGGCGAACGGATGACAAAAATTTCCACAGGGGATTCCCCCCTGTACCGGTTTTCCTGTTTTTCATTACTATGCCAAGGTCCTATGGATATATATTTTTATGGTTGACATTTTTTCACTGCTTGACAGGCAGCAGGCAGGAGTTGAAGCTTGACTGACCAAGGGCACTGTACGCCACGGGCACCTGGCAACCTTCAGAGACTAAAGGGCCTGCCGGCGAACGCCTGACCACAAAACTGTTTAATGGATAAGCTGATTTCCTGTAAGACCGCTGCCTGGAAAAAACGGCAGGGTTGGGGCAGGACTGTTTGCAGAGCTGTGGAGATCTTCAATCAGAGCTTTTTTGCTCTTTTCCCGGGCTGTTTTCACCGTTTTCGTCATCCTCCTTTACGGATT
>JALVQQ010000150.1:13029-15067 GCA_027025395.1 Deltaproteobacteria bacterium
CCTTTACCCAAGCCCTCGCCAATCTGCGGAAGCTTGCCAGCCCCGAAGATTACGAGAATAATCACCAAAATAACGAGCAACTCCGGCATTCCCAGCCCAAACATTTCTCTACTCCCCTGCACAAGGCCGTTTACGGCCAGTGAAATTCATTTGCAAAACAACAGTCAGGCAGGCCTGATCTGTTGCCCTGGCCTGACGGACTGATAATGTACCTTTCCCGTTAATGGCTGTCAATGAAAGGCATGTCAAAAACAGGACAAAAAAGATTTTTTTAGTTACTGTTCTTTGAACAGGACTCATAATGCGCTCAAGCTTGAAGCCGACCGGTTATCGCTCTATGATTCACGCTGGCCGCAGGCTCCGCATGGTTAGTGATTAGAAGGTGCATTATTCCAAAACAGAGATCCGAGCAACAGTTCATGAGCAGCAACAACTCGAATATAGCCGCCATTGACCTTGGCTCCCAGACATTCAGGCTTGCGGTTGCCTCATGCTCTCATGAAGGCATGCGTGTATCGGCGTCACTGCTCAGAAACGTCCGTCTGGGAGACGGCCTGTCAGAAACCGGCCTTATCTCTCCGGCTGCAATGCAGCGCGGCATATCGGCCTTGCGGGAATTCCGTGATATTATAAGGGGCTTTCCCGGCAAAACATCCATAAACGCGGCAGGCACTGCCGCACTGAGAGCGGCCCGTAATAGTGACAGGTTTGTGCAAGAGGCAATGAAGCTGGGAATCCCTGTCAGGATATTTGATGAAAAACAGGAAGTTGAAACGGCCGCGAGGGGTGTCTTTCATACAATTTCCCACATGACGTCCAGGCAAAACAATTCAGCCTCCTGCCCCGGGGCTGCAGAGACCATTCCTTGCGCCAATGTCCTTATAATCGATCCTGGTGGCGGAAGCACTGAACTGGCACTCTATATCAAGGAAAAACTTTCATGGTGGGCCAGTGTTCCCATTGGGGCAGTAAACCTTACAGAGCGCTTTTTGGATGGAGAAGTGCCGGATAAAGAGGGAATCGCAAGGCTTGTTGACCATGCGGACCAACAGCTATCCAAGGTGACATGGCTCAGTTGCATTCCCGCGCCCCGCCTTGCGGTGGCCACGGGAGGAACTGCCACAACGGCTGCCGCAATGGAACTTGAACTTTCACAGTACGAACCGCAACGGATAAGGGGCGCATGTTTAGGCCGGGACAGTATTGATTCATGGTGCGTCCGGCTGTCCCGCATGACGAGGAGTGAAAAACTATTGCTTTCCGGCCTTGAACCTGATAGGGCTGATATTATACTTGCTGGTATGATAATAGTTCAAAGGATTCTGGACCATACCGGAATTCTTTCCTTCCGGGTAAGTGACGGGGGGCTTCTGCTTGGTTTACTTATTTCCTCTATAGAAAAGGAGTGCTTGACAAATGCTGAATCATCCTGTCCCCGAAGCCTATACGTTTGATGACATGCTGCTGGTGCCCGCGCATTCAAGTGTGCTTCCGGCAGAGGTAGATATTTCCACCAGACTGACCCGCGAGATCAACCTGAACATACCCATAATCAGTGCCGCGATGGATACAGTTACCGAAGCCAATATGGCCATCAGCATAGCCAGGGAAGGCGGCATCGGAATAATACACAAAAACATGTCACCTGCGAGGCAGGCAAAGGAGGTGGCAAAGGTCAAAAAATCTGAAAGCGGCATGATCACCGACCCTGTAACCGTCACACCTGATCAGCATATAAGCGATGTACAGGAAATAATGAAAGAGTTCCGCATATCCGGTGTTCCGGTTGTTGAAGGCGAAAAGCTGGTTGGTATAGTCACCAACAGGGATCTTCGCTTTGAAACCAATCCTGACCGCAAGGTCAGAGATGTAATGACCAGTGAAAATCTGGTTACCGCGCCCGAAGGAATAACCCTTGAAGAGTCAAAGGAGCTGCTGCACGAGCACCGTATTGAGAAGTTGCTCGTGGTTGACTCAAAGGGCAATCTCAGCGGCCTGATTACAATAAAAGACATAGAAGACATAAAAAAATATCCCA
>JALVQQ010000151.1:0-3598 GCA_027025395.1 Deltaproteobacteria bacterium
ATGCATGTTGGGCTGCCGCAGTATCCAGGAAGTTGCGTTCGTGCACAACGCATCTGTCAATGGAGTACTTCCGGAAGACATGCTGGAAAAACATGGAGCAGGAGATGAAGATTTCTGCTATCTCATCCTTGCGCTCCTGTGTGCCAGCAGTCATGTAGGTGCCTGTTTCCTCAAGGTATTTTAGCAGGTTTTGTTTGTTGCAGGAACCAGGGCAGGAAAATTTTGTTGCCTCCCTGAATGTTTCCAGCGCTCTGATGCCGTTTTCCCTGAAAAACAGGCTGTCCGCCGGAGTGGCGACTGCATACAATACCCTGGCATGGTGGCCAAGATATTGGCCAGTCACAAGATCAAAATGTCTTTTTGAACTGATAAATAGTATTCTCATTATGTAACCGGGGCTCTGCGCCTGAAGCGGGATGCCGGTTGCATTACGCTGCGGCGTGTCATGAAAAGCCGGGATACCCAGGCATTTCTGCTACGCATATATCTCATGTGCAACCGGCAACTGCAACCCCGGAAAAAATTTTTCTGTATACCTCGACGGTCTTGCAGGCCGTTTTTTCCCATGAAAAGTGCTTGAGACGATTTCGTCCCGCCTGTCTCCTTTCATTTGCCGCATTCGGATCGGAAAGCAACATGACGATGGCGTCTCTGATTTCGCGGACATCGCGAGGGTCAACCAGAACAGCCGCGTTTCCGGCCACCTCCGGCATGGAAGAGATGTCAGAGGTTATGACAGGCACTCCGGCTGCAAATCCCTCCAGCACCGGCAGTCCGAACCCCTCATACAGGCTGGCGAAAACAAGCCCCGAGCTGAATGCAAGCCATGGCGTCATGTCTTTTACTTCACCAGCGGCAATAATATTTTCATTATGCGGCAACTTTATGCTTTCAGGCAGCCTGCCAAGGATAACCAGGGCGACATTGGAAACCCCTGCCTGATCCAGGGCGCAGAGAAAGGCATTGGCAATTCGCTGAATATTTTTTCTTTTATCCCTGGAGGACAGGGCTACAAGGTATCTTTCATGGCGGGGGGCAAGGAATTTTCTTATTTCTGGACATTGGCCGTTCTGCTTGAGCCTGTCTATTTTTTCCGGGCTTATGTCACAGGCAAGGTGCACCACGTCAATACGTTCTTCAGGCACGCCCAAAAAACTGGTGATATCCTTTTGGGTTGAATGGGATACCGCAATGAAATGGTCAGCAATGCTCACCGCCCTTTCAAACCGGTCCAGTTTTGAAGATGTGTATAACTCTGGAAGTACATACCTTCTCAGGTCATGTACTGTAAGAATATATGGTGATTGTGGTCTCCGGGGAGGCATGAAGTTATGAAAGCAGTGGTAAAGATCGTGGGGACCGGCAATGAAACGCAGCGGCGGATATGGAATTATGTCCCATGCCGCCTGGAGCCACCTGAATTTTAATCCCGAGGGCTTCGGTATGGCCCATCTGCCCAGCGAACGGACGATCTCGTCTGCCCTGTCATGAAATTTTTTCTGGTAGAGCAATACCATTTCTGGTTGAGACTCCAGCGCGTCCATGCCATTAAGGAATCCGCGGCCAAAGGTGTAAAAACCTGAGTACCTGTTTCTCAGAACCGCATCCAGGTCAAACACCACGCGTGGCAGGCGGTTTTTAACCGGATTTTTCCTGGCTTTCATAGTGACGCCTGTGATGCCTTTCAATTCGTCTCGCCTTTGCCTTGATGGCCCTTAACAGTCTCGGGTGAGTGGCGAGGTCAAAACCGGATGTCCTTCTGTAAGTTGCAATGAATACCGACTGGTCTATCGCCGTGCAGCAATTCCGGGCTGAAAAAAGGAGCTGGGCCAGATCCTTTATGCGCCACCTGTCTTTTAACGGGTTTTCCATGATGACCCTCTGAAGATCTATAATGAAGATTTCTCCGGTACTGTTGCTTGCAAAAAAATGGACAAGGTAAAAATCCTGGTGGGCAAATCCGGCACGATGCATTTTGCCGGCAATTGTGGCCACCTGCCTTGCAAGCAGGTGCCTTTTTGCCGGAGAGAGCCGGGTATTTTCAGCAAGGTCCGAAAGCCGCGTATAATCCCTTATGCCAAGGGTCAGGTTGCAGGTATATCCTCCAATGCGTGCGGCAGCCACGGGTGTTATGGTGGGTATGCCGTGATCATGAAAGGCAAGCAGTGCGTTCCATTCGTGGATTCCATCAAATATCCTGGGCCTTTTCAGGCATGCAAGGGCCTTCAGCCTGGCCGAAATCCTCACTGGCTGGTACTTCTTCAGAAACAGTTCAACATCCTCGCCTTCGGGTGTTTTCAGGAAAACCCTGCTGGTGCCCCTGTCCGGGGTGACCTCCTTGACCCCCTTGCCTTCAAGGCGCCAGAGCGCCAAGGCCGAATTGATCCCGTTGTTTTGCAGCAGTTCGGCAAAAGCGCTGTTTATAAAAAGCCTTCTGTTATCCAGCTGGATGGTGTGTATTTTCATGCCGTTGTATTGAAATGGGGCTTCCGCCTGCTGCTCTTTTGAAGTTTTTGATGAAGCCTCTCCACAAGCCTGGTTATGTACATATCCCTTTCATGCCGCCAGGGAAAATGAAGGAATGCGTAGGCAGAAAAGAACGATACGGCCATATCGAGACCGTCTGTTTTTTGGCCTGCAATTTTTACCAGTGAGGCGGCCATGCATACAATGTCTGCTCTGCGCTGCCGTCCGGATACTTTTTTTTCTATCCTGGTGCTGTCAACGTCAAAGAAGAGATCTATGCCGCCATTTGAATCAACCACGAAGTTGGTGATTTTGCAGTCGCCATGATATATCCCCCGCTGGTGAATATTCCAGATGGAACGGGCCAGGTTTTTGACAAATGACCTGTGATTTTTGCCGGATGCTGATAAATCAGCCACTTCCTCCTTCCATTCTTCCCGTGCCAAACTCTCCTGCCACGGGTACAGCAGCGCGCCGTAGAACCTTCCCCACGGCCCCGGGGCCTGTATGACAGCGAGGGGTAGCATCACCGGGAGGCGCCTTGCAGATATGTTCCAGGAAATATTCCAGATTCTTAGGGCCTTCCTTGGCCTGAGCATGTATGAAATGCTTTTGGCAGGCCCAGAACTCCTGTAAGCCTTCAAAAAGTACCTTGTCCCTTTCCATCTGACGTCAAGGCAGAGGGTATGACGTGAATTTTTGACTGTTTCCGCGCTGTTTATAACCCGATCCGGAACGCGCATGAACGAGTCAAGAAGTTTGAGAGCGTCACTGCCAGTCCCTGGACCGGCCAGAACCGTGTTGCCCCGGATTTTGTTCCGGTTCCACTTGGCGCGCAACTTCCTCACTCCGCGAACGGACCAGTGACGCCTCATCTTTTTGTAGGAAGTTTCCGATATTTTGAATCTGGTTTCCCCTGCTTTCAGATCAGGCCAGTATTTTCCAAGAAAGCATGTGCAGCGCAAGATGGAAATAAAAGATACTGAATCCAGGAAGGGCGGGAGTATGCATGATAACTGCATGTGACGTTCTTTTGTGTCAAGTCCTTCATTGCCGGTGCTCTTCAGGCTGGCCCTGTGCAGGTCTATTATTGTAAATTCGCCAGTGACATGATTGTAGAGGATATTGCCAA
>JALVQQ010000151.1:3608-15042 GCA_027025395.1 Deltaproteobacteria bacterium
GGAAACCCGTACTTGCAAGTCTGGCCAGGAAGGAGCTGAAATTCCGGCAGACGCGGGTTCTGGAAGGGGTGTCAAGCTCCTTCCATCTGGTGCAAAGAAAATCTCCGAGGTTTGATCCGCTGGCCGAAAGCGCGGCAAAGTAGCTCCACTTGCCACGGCGGCCATAGGCTGCGGGCATTGGCCCCAGTTTGCCTGCCGACCACAGGCCGAGGGCTATTGTGAATTCCTTTTTTGCAGGATCGCGCAGCATGTTCCAGGGGGCCCCTCCTGTTCTGAATGCCTTGATATAGTAGTTTCCTGACCGTATTACCAGCCGTCTTGCGGATCGTTTGACAATGCAGGCAGGGAAGGGGCCGCGCCATACCTTTTCCGGGTCAAAATTTTCGTCCACTATTGTCCATGAATCCGGTTTGGGAGTGGGGAAACAGGAACTTTTTTTGTCGCCCTGTCTGTTCATTACTATTGTACCGTACCGTTACGGGAGAGGATTGCCGCCACTCGGTCAAACACCTCTTGCGTTCCGATAAGCTCCATGCAGCGGGGCGATTTGCAGTACTTTTCAACGCAGGGCGTGCATGGCGGCTCCTTTTTGATGACAGTATGGAGTTCACGGTCCTGAATCGGCGCGATGCAGCTGATCCGGGTCGGAACAAAGAGGGAGACCGTAGGAGTTCTCACTGCAACCGCGGCATGCAGTGGACCTGTATCATTTGTGACAAATACGGACAGTCCTTTAAGAGCAGCCGGAAGCTGTGACAACATCATGTCGCCGGCCAGGTTTATAACGCGGCCTTCCCGACCTGTTCCGGCCTCAATGGATGCTTTCAGCCGGGAGGCTGCTATTTTTTCTCCAGGGCTTCCAAAAAGCGCAATCACCGCCTTTGGAAACCCTGCCAACAACTGCTGCCCAAGGCTGATCCAGTTCTTCTCCGGCCATGTCTTGTAGATGCCTGATGCGGAAAACTGGAATCCTGCAATCTGTATATTTTTACCTGTATTAATGCCGCTTGAGATGAGTTTTGCCTGCCAGAAATCCAGGGCCTCATCATCGCTGGCCGGAAGCACCATGTCCACGGCGCATGCATCGTTTGCCCGTGAGCCAAAAATCATGCGTATTACGTCAAGCCTCTGCTCTATTGCGTGGGCTTCCGGCCTGTATGGAGCCCTTTCAGACAGGAAACCGGCGCATTTTTCATCCCGTTGCCCCAGCCTGAAGATAAACGGGATACCGGCAAGCCATGCGGCTTTTATCGGGCATGGATCGCTATCGTGCAGGGAAATGCACATATCATACCGGTTTTCCCTGAATCGGCTGGCAAGGGCAAGGCTTCCGCGGCATCTGCCCCTGTATGGCAGTAAGTTACTGATGAATGGATTGGACCTGAAAAGTGATGCAAACCGGTCCCTTGCGAGCAGGTCTATGGCCGCCCCAGGCACCAGCCTGTGAAGAGACCTGATTGCAGGAGTCGCAAAAAGTGTATCTCCCAAGGCCGTGCACGAAATTACCAGTATTTTTTTTATATTGTCAGGATTAAGCCGTTCAAGTGGCTGTAATTTCGTTTGGTTACGCCATTTTTTTATCTGTATGAGAATATCCAGTGCCGCATGGGATGGTGTCTTCATGTGGCAGGAGAATATATATCCATGCAGGCCGTGTCAATAACGCACTCTACCCCGGCACTCCCTGCTTGTGACAATGCAAGCGCTCTGGCTGGCCGCCAGCGGTTTGTTATCTATTGGTATGTTCGGACACTGAGCTGTGGCTGAAGGGAAGAGTGGCAGATGTGTCTGTCATGCATGTACGGGCAAGGGTTGGGAAAGTTATGTAACGCAGGCGGATATTTTTTGTCCTGCCGGGCAAATTCGGTGACCGGTGTATTGCGTCTGCACGATTCAGTTTTGGCAGGAGATTTCAGGGCATGTTGCGCAACGTACTTCACGCCACCTTGTTAAAAAGGGAGCCGGTTCCAGGGCTGTCGAGCTGATTGCCAGAGTTCAGAATGCTTTCTGGCGGCATCTGCCTTATTACCTCACCGGTATTCCTGTCTTTCACCTCTACTATAAATATCTTGTTTTCCTTGTCATAATGCCAGCCGACCTCAAGATTTTCAGAGTCTCCGAGGCTTTGCGCCAGCATTTCGGTTGCGATCCTGGCCTGTTCTTCGCCTGCCGCTGCCCGAAGCCCTGCAATGTCCTTTTCCACCTCCTGCTTTCCGGCATCAGAGGCAGTGCCGTTCCGGTTACTCTTTTTTACAGCCTCTACCGGCTTGATTACCGGACCGGATTTGCCGTTCAACCTGACGTTGGCCAGAAAACCCGCATTCGGGTTTATAAGTTCAATCCCCTTGGTATCCATTTTTCAGGCCTCCTTTCCTGCGCGGGGCATGTAACGATTTTCTTAAAAGCAATACGCCCCTGACGCGCCTCCTTGCGCTGAAGCAGGAATTTGTTAAAGTTCCTTGATCTATTTATCGGCATTATCCCGTTATTTCTTGAATTTTGGCAATTTCTCAATAATTCAATGAAAATTTTCCAAAGCCGGCCCGTATTACCGATGTGGCTTGTCCATAACCGCTTCCTGCTGGAATGTGCATGAATCGTTATCCATGTCATAAAGCTTCCGTTTTGGCCGTTATGGCCCTCCTGTTTTTTTGCATCTCACCTGGCCGTGTCTCTATTGCCGCAAGTTCCGGCAACAGCACAGAACCGAGGGAGTCGGTCAAGGTGGAAATCAGGGGAGTGGAAGGCCAGCTACTTGATAATGTGAAGGGGTTCCTGAGAATACTGCGCAAAAAGGACGACCCGCATTTCAACAGGCAGTGGATGCTTTACCTGCATCGTCAGGCTCCCGCGGATATAAGAAAGGCCCTTGAACCATTCGGTTATTTCGACGTACAGGTTGAATCGTCCATCAAGGAAATTGGCAGGAACAACTGGGTGGTGACGTACGAGATAAATACCGGCCCGCGCGCGATTATAAAAGGTATTGAGATAAAGCTTGCAGGCCAAGGCGCGGAAGAAAAACAGCTGCTGGAGCTTGCGGATGCCTGCCCGTTAAAACAGGGTGACTATCTTGATCAGGACCTGTATGAAAAATACAAGAAATCCCTTTTGAAAAAGGCCATGTCGCTTGGCTATGTTCATGCCGCCATGCCTGTAGCGCGCATTTTGGTTGATCC
Organism: Deltaproteobacteria bacterium; assembly: GCA_027025395.1. Taxonomy (GTDB): domain Bacteria; phylum Desulfobacterota; class Dissulfuribacteria; order Dissulfuribacterales; family QOAL01; genus S144-17. Next base: position 6,788 of record JALVQQ010000151.1, read on the forward strand.
TGACAAGGCGTCTGCCAGGATCAAGCTGCATCTCGATACCGGGCCGCGATTTTATATAGGCAGGATAAGGTTCATTCAGGATTTCATGGATGAGGGGCTGCTGGAGAGGTATCTTGGGGATGATGTCAAACCCGGTGACGTTTTTTCAAATGCAGCCCTACTTAAACTCCAGCAGGCCCTGAGCAACACAGGGTATTTTGATCTCGTTGATGTCCAGCCCGATTTCAAGAATGCGGATAATGAAAATCATGTGCCTGTGAATATCAGGTTATCGCCTGCAAAGCGGCACAGGCTGTCATTCGGCCTGGGCTATGACACGGCCGTGGGGGCCAAGGCCTCCATGCGCTGGCACAACGCCAGGGTCAATTCGCTGGGCCATTCCTCAGACGCTTGGGTCAAGCTTTCCGGGGCGTCAAGCTCAGTGAATGGAGCATACTGGATACCTGCCGAAAAGCCCAGGACCGACCGCTACGGAATAGTGGCGGGATACGAGCAGGAGGAGACGGACAATACCAGGCGCCGCACCCTGAAACTGGAAGGAGGGTATTATTTTTTGTGGCGCAAGTGGAGCTCAAAGCTCTTCGTTGACTCAAGGTATGAGCGTTTCAGGACGGATGCCGAGTCATGGACAGGCGCCAAGATGTTGAGTCTTGGCGGCAGGATTGAAAGAAGTGAGTTTCAGAGTGAACGTTTTCCACGCACAGGCTGGTACCTGTTTGATCAGCTGCAGACCTCCCCCGGGCTTATATCCGATACCGGTTATATACGAAACGAATTCAAGGGACGGCTTTTTATACCGGTCGGGTCCAGGGGGCGGCTGTTTTTGCGGGGCCGGCTTGGGATTGCCCAGGTGTCTGATTATGACAAATATCCGACATCGCTCAGGTTCTTTGCTGGCGGTGATGAAAGTGTGCGAGGTTACCGCTGGAAGGAGCTTGGGCCCAGGAACGGCGATGGCGACGTTATAGGCGGCCGTAATGTCCTGACCGGAACAGTTGAATATGATCACCGTGTGCTCGATTCGTGGGTAGCCGCTTTTTTTGCCGATGCAGGCAATGCCTTTAACAATTCATTTGACAGGATCTACATAGGCACCGGGCTTGGCGTCAGGTGGCTTTCGCCTGTGGGCAGTGTAAGGCTTGATTTTGCATGGCCGGTGAATGAGGATGGCCGTGGCATGAAGCTTTCCTCCATGAAATTCTATTTTGGCTTTGAGATAACCATGTAGGCGGTGTCCATGCAGAGAAGGATTTTTTTATATCTTGCCGGTTTCTGTCTTGCCTTGGTGGCGCTGCTGGGCGTGGCGGCAGGGGCGCTGGTCTATTTGGCAGGGACACCGGGCGGCCTGCGCATTGCGGTTGACAGGGCCTCGGCTTATTTGCCTGGTACGCTGGAAATCGGAGAGATAAAGGGCGGGCTTCTGGGCAGCCTGGAGCTGAAGGACATAAGTTTTGAAAATGATGAAATAAGAGCAAGGGTTGACAGGCTGCTGCTCAGGTGGATACCGGAAGAACTTGTCAATAAAAAATTTCATATCATAACCCTCAAGGCCAGTGGCATTGATTTTACCCGGCTCAAGGAGCCGGAGCCTGCTCCTGAAGCTGAAAAGAGGAAAGACGTATCCCTTCCGGATATAGCGCTTCCTGTCGCAGTGGCCCTGGATGATTTCACTGTGCATGGTGTTAAACTCAATCTTGCCCCGGAAGGGGAGCCTGTTGAGATCAGCAACCTTTCCCTTTCCGCCCAGTTTGATTCCCGTGGTCTTGAACTCAGCAGGCTGGAGCTTGCAATGCCTGGTATTACTGCCGCCCTGAACGGTCATGTTGCTCCCTGGGGCAAATATCCGCTTGCCATTGATACATCATGGAACCTGGAGCTTGACGGGAAAACCCCGCTTAATCTGCATGGATCCGGCGGCATATCCGGTGATACGGGCGCCATTACGTTGAAACAGCAGATTGATGGTGATATCCAGGCCGACATGGAGGCCAGTGCAAGTGATCTCCTGGGCAGACTCGGCTGGAAGGTTGACTTCACCCTGCATAATGTCTCACATAAGCTGCTTGAAGGAGCTGGCATCAAGATACTCAACGGGACAAGGCCGGTGGTATCGGCAAGGGCCCAGGGAGATCTTGAACAGCTGCAGGCCGGCATAAGCCTTGATGTTGAAACAGAACCATGTGCAAACGCCACTGGCCAGGGCAGGGAAAAGCTGCGCGAATCAGGAGCCGGGGCTTCTGCTGCCGGCCAGGTGTCAAGCCCTGCAAAGATGCATTTTGGAGTTCTTGCCGATGTGCAACTGAAGCCTCTTGGATTCAGGGTAACCGGAGGCTGGACAGGGCTAGCATGGCCTGTTTCAGGACCAGCTGATTTTACATCGCCAGAAGGAGGCTTTTCCGCATCAGGCAGCCTGAAGGAGTTCAAGTTCGGCCTTGAAACCGTGGCCACGGGCCGGGGTATGCCAGAGGCCAGGCTAAATGCTGCCGGAACAGGTTCAGACACCGGCATCGAGCTTGACGTGCTTCATGTGGAAACCATGCAGGGGAAGGTTGACGCGACTGCAAGGGTTGCCTGGAAACCCGAGGTATCATGGGACGCCAATCTGAAATGCAGCGGCATCAACCCCGAGGCACTGGCACCCCAATGGCCAGGAAGTGTTTCGGTTGCCATTAAAAGTCAGGGTAAGCTTGTGGAAAACGGCGTGGATGCCAGGGTCGAACTCTCATCCCTTGGCGGCGTTTTGAGAGGCCGTGACCTTTCCGGAAACGGTACTGCCATGCTTTCCGGAAATGAAGTTGAAATTCCCTCTCTTTCCCTTGGCTGGGGCAGGGCCTATGTGAGTGTCAGAGGGCATGCGGGCCGGGAATTAAGTGTGTTAATGGATGCTGGTCTGCCGGATGCGGCTGAAATCCTGCCTGATTCTACCGGAAGCGCCGGGCTCCATCTAGAAGTTGACGGGCCACGGGAAAAACCTTCAATTTCCGGCGCTGTTTTTGTCAAGGATCTGGTGCTTGGAACAACGGCATGCAAAGACATGAAGTCTGATTTTAAACTCTCCCTTGATGAGGGCAAGAAGTCACACCTGGAGCTCAAAGCCTCCGGTATTTCTGCTGGCGGCCAGGATGTCAGCACTCTGTCCATGGGGCTGAACGGCCTCGTCCATGATCACAGGCTCGATGTAAAGGCTGTCCTTGACCAGCTCGTCCTTACTCTGGGCATCCGGAACGGGAATTTGGACATGGACAAAATGTCATGGAGGGGCAGCCTTGCCAAATTGGGCATTGATACCGATATGCTTGGGAACTGGCAGCTTGGAGGGCCTGCTCCTGTCGATCTGTCTGCCAGGGAGGTCAAATTGTCCAGGGCCTGTCTGGTTGACGGCGAATCATCCCTTTGTGCAAAGGTTCACTGGATTTCAGGCGGGAAGGGTGACGCGGCTTTCAGGGTCAGCAATGTTTCTCTTGATAGAATAGCCGGGTATCTTCCGCCGGACATACAGGAACTTTCAGGCACCGTGACAGCCGATGCCCTTGTTACTCTTGGCGAAGTACCTGAGGGCACGGTTAATGTCCAGGTATCTCCCGGCGTAATGACCTGCCGTGTCTCTGATGGCAGACAGGTAAGGATAAGGCATCAGGGGGCGGAGCTGGATACCGGGTTTACCCGGCAGGAGGTAAACGCATCCCTTAGGCTTGCAATGGGCAAAAATGGTGTCCGGGCCAGGTTTTCCGTGCCAAGAAAACCGCTTGAAACAGATGTTATGAAGGCCCCTTTAAGTGGGGAATTGGAGTTGAACGTACGGGAACTTGGGCTTGTGTCCGCCTTTGTTCCAGCCATTGAAGAGAGTGAGGGCGAGCTGGAAGCGGCATTTACCCTTGGAGGCCTTGTAGGTGACCCGATAATAGAGGGCAGGGCCGTGTTGGGAATGAGGGGGCCTGATGTTTCAATGATCGGGCTTGATGTTGACGAAACGGCGCTTTCAATAACTGCAAATGGTGACAGAACCGTAACGCTGGAGGGACATGTCAGATCAGGAAAGGATCTGATAAATATAACAGGCAAGGTTCTGCTTGACGCCGTACGCAGGTGGCCTGCCGACATTGTGGTTACCGGTGACAACTTCAAGGTTATTGATATTCCAGATGCGCTTGTGCGGCTTTCTCCGGATGTAAAGATTCACTATTCAGGCACCGGGGGAGCAGTGATACGGGGAAGAGTAACTGTACCCGAGGCTGAAATTACACCGCAGGAGATACCCGCCGGAGTTAAACAGCCTTCTCCGGATGTTGTTGTGGCAAGCGGCGAAGAACCGGAAAGGATCGAAAATGGAGTCCCCGTGGATGTCGATCTTACCATTGATCTGCTTGACAAGGTCCATTTTAAAGGCTTTGGAGTTGACTGTTTTCTTGCCGGGCAGCTTACCCTGGTCGTCCAGCCTGGAAGTGAGCCTGCCGCTCATGGAGAGCTCAGGATAAAAAAAGGCTCGTTCCGTTTCTATGGTCATGACCTTGAGATTAAAAAGGGAATCATATCATATGCGGGCGGACGCCTTGACAATCCCGGCATTAACCTCCTTGCCGTTCGAAAGGTACAGGACACCGAAGTCGGAGTGCAGGTAACAGGGTATGCGGATGATCTTGAAATAACGGGGTATTCATCTGACTCATCCATTTCATCACAGGATGCAATTACAATACTTGTAACAGGCAAGTCAAAGAACGATACGGGCTTCAGTCAGGCAGCGGCAAATACAGCTAAGATTGCCGGAGCAGACATGCTGGCCCAGCAGCTCAAGGGGTATACCGGGCTTGATCATCTTGATGTGAGCGGTTCCGGGGAAAATTCTGCTGATACCAGGGTTTTTGCCGGAAAGGATGTAACGGATAACCTGACCGTGGGTGTAGAGGCAGGTACTGGCGATGAGGGCACCGTGTTTGTTGGAAAATATCATTTATGGAAAGGTCTTGACTTCGAAATGAGAAGCGGGGCGGAAAGCAGCGGTGGAGAACTGCTTTATACTATTGAATTCAGGTAGAAGATACCTTTAATCGCGATTCGTTATCCTCCCTCATGTACCGTCTTGTTTTTCTGCTTGCCTCCATATTCTACCTGAACTTTCTTTCACGCATAATCAGCGCGCCCTTGCTGCCTTACCTGGAAAGAAGCATGGGATTGAGTCATGCCCAGTCCTCTTCCATCTTCATGCTTTTAAGTTCCGGCTATTTTATAGCGATACTATGTTCCGGATTTTTATCATCCAGGATAAATCACAGGAATACCATTGCACTTTCTGCCGTGATGATCGGAATATCCGTGGGGCTTACGTCATTTTCCACAGGAATTGCAGGGCTGAGGCTGGGCTTTTTCGCCATGGGCCTGTCAGCAGGACTCTACCTGCCTTCTGCCGTTGCGGTTATCTCTTCAGAATTCCCGAAAGGTATCTGGGGCAGGGTCTTTGCGTTTCACGAGCTTGCTCCAAACCTGGCATTCATAACCGCGCCATTTCTTGTGGCGCTGCTGCTTGATGCATGCAGCTGGCAGGTGATACTGAGGGGACTCTCCCTGTCAGTAACTGCTGCGGGCATCATTTTTTTTCTTTTGTCTGGAGACAGTTCGGCAAGTGGAACAGTGCCGGACATGGATGGTATCAGGGAGGTCATCAGGAGCCTTGGGGTTGTTCCCATGATAGCCATGTTCAGCATGGGTGTGCTTGGCACGCTTGGTATTTATAATCTGTTGCCCCTTTTTCTTGTCAACGTACATGGCATGACCGAGGTAAGTGCCAACGAAATAACCGGCTTTTCCCGCTTGGCAACTGTTCTGGCAGCACTGACCAGCGGTTTTGTAGCTGACCGGGCAGGAGCCTGGAGGACAATGGCCGGGGTGCTGATTTTGAGCGGCGCCCTTGTGGTGATAATGAGTTTTGTGGCGGGTAACCTGCTCTATGCCGCTGTTTTCCTTCAGCCTGTAATTGCGGTGGGGTTCTTCCCGGCGGCTTTTTCAGTACTGTCATCTCTTGTATCTGAGACGCGGCGTAATCTTGTAATATCGCTGGTGGTGCCCCTTGCCTATGTTGCCGGTGGAGGCGCATTGCCCTGGTTTACCGGCTGGCTTGCGGATATGGGAATGTTCAGGGCCGGATTTGGGGTCTCAGGCGTATTGATGGCTGCTGCCGGCTGTATGGCAATGGTGCTTGCCCGCAAGGGGTATGAGGCGTAGCCGGGCCGGACAGATTTTCCTGTATCCTGTTGGCAGTTTATTATAAGAGCTGCAACTGCCTTTCTGTGCAGAAGGCCAACGGCGACTTCCCGGTATGCAGTGTTGGGAAGCAGATTTTCAATCGCTTTCAGCCTGGTTTTCATGGAGATCAGTACAAAAGGCTCCTGATGTTCCTGGCAGGCTGGCAATTTCCTGCTGAAAACAAGCCTTGTTTGTTTGCCTGGCCAGTAAAGTGCAAGTTTAAGCCCGTCTCCGTCGGGGTTAATATCGTAAATCAGCACGTTAAAATTATCCGGTATCTTTTGGTAAACTGTTTCCATAAACCCGCGCCCGGATTCCCGCCTGGAAAGAAATGGATCCAGGACCACGGCATTCAGGATCAGCAGCAGCGATGCCGTAAGGGCTGTAAGGCAGGTTGCTCTCCGGGCAATACGGAACGGCATCCTGGTCAACAATTCGTCTTCAGTGCCACGGAATAGCCATGCGCCGGGAACAGTCCGGGCTGCCACGGCGTTTATGCCTGCTGCTGTCAGGATTGCCACAAAAGGGAATGCAGGCAGCAGGTATCTGCCATGCCTCGAACTTGCGAGCATGAACATGGTGAAGATAAACGCAAGGGCCGCCGCACTCTGCCTTAACAGGAGATCGCACTGGCTGGAATTTTTGAAGACGGCGCCCCTGGCAGTCCGCATCATCCCGCCGTCACGACTTTTCTCGCCATGAAATACGGGACAAAGTTTTGCCATTCGTCCCCTGATGATCCACTTGAGTCCGGCAAGCAGGAGCCACCACGGAGAGAAAGCCGAAAATATATATAACACATAGTAATGCCAAGGCTTGTTTACACTGGTTCCTACGCGTTCCGTAACCTGGCTTGCAATAATGGTTTTAATCTGTTCAGGGCCTTCCAGGATGTAGATCGAGCCATAGTAACATCCAAGCATTATGATAAAAAGGAGAGCGGTCCTGATACCATGCCTCCCCAGTTCCTTCCATTTTCCCTCGGTGAACAGAAAGGCCCCCCATGAACCAACCGGTATTATCAGGCCGACAGGGCCCTTTGTAAAAAACGCGGCCGCTGTGAGCAGGAATGCGGCCAGCAGGTAATTGCGGTGTTTTTCCGGAAAGTTGTATGCCCTTGAAAAAAAGAAAAATGCCCCGAAGGTTTCGGCAGCCAGTAACATATCAATGGTTGCGTGTGACGCCTTCAGCCAGAATCCCGGAGCAACGGCCAGCACCAGCAAGGATGCAGCCGCAAGGTTCCTGGATGCAATGGCACTCCAGCGCCATGTTGCACCGCACAGGACAGCGGCCGCAATGGACGATGGCAGGACAGCGGCCAGAGTGCTGATGTGCCCTGCGGGTAGTGAAAAAATGTATTCCAGTATGAAGTAGAGCGGGGGATAGTCGGGATATGGCTGACCGTAAAGGCGAGGAACAAGATGAATGCCCTCTTCAAGCATATTCCTGGCAAAAAGGGCGTTCCTGGCCTCAATACCATAGATGTCACGTAGCGGTGAGAATGCCGCATAAAGCAGCGCCAGAACTGCCGAGGCGGCTGCGGCGCCTTCAGGCCTGGTCAACCACAGGAAAAGAGGCCTCAAACGGTCAGTGGCAGTGCATACGGCATCAGCGCCTTGCAAATCAGTTGCTTGCCGGCTCCTCATCTATATTTCGTCAGGGTGTCCCAGCTCTGATATGTTTCCCTCTTTAACATAAGACGCAACAGTGCGGCGCAGCGCCTCCTTCAGGCTGACTCTGGGTTCCCAGCCAAGGACCTTGCGGGCAAGGGAGATATCAGGCACCCTGTAGCCAACATCCTGGTAGTCAGGGCCATAGTAGGCAGCAGCGTCTATTTCCGTTAATGTTGTCTGTCGTGCCTTTTGCGCCAGTTCAGGAAACTCCTGGCAAACTTCAATGATCAGCTCCGCTAGGTCCCTGATCGAGCAGTCATTGCCTGGATTGCCGATATTGAATATCCTTCCGTCGCATTTTCGCCCTTCATTTCTGATTATCTTTAACAGACAGTCCAGGCC
>JALVQQ010000152.1:0-14164 GCA_027025395.1 Deltaproteobacteria bacterium
AAAACCAGGGTGAGCAGGCAAAGGAGCCGGAAAAGGCTTCAAAACAGGAAAAATCCGGGGCGGCAAAGGGAAAGGAGGGCAAGTCCTCTGCGCCCAGGCCCAGAAAAGCCCCCTCTCCTCCGGCAGGGGCTCCTCAGCTGACAGAAACCCATGTCCGAATTGACGTGCACCTGCTGGACCAGCTCATGACACTGGCGGGAGAACTGGTTCTTTCAAGAAACAGGCTTACCCAGATAACCAACAGCCTGAACAACCCTGAGCTTACCAATGCCAACCAGCACATGAGCCTTGTGGTGACGGAACTGCAGGAACAGATCATGAAGACCAGGATGCAGCCTATTGGGAACGTCTTCAACAAGTTCCCGCGCATAGTCCGTGACCTGGCGAAAACTGCCGAGAAGCAGGTACAGCTCAGAATAGAAGGCGCCGAGACCGAACTCGACAGGTCCATTATCGAGAGCATAAAGGACCCGCTGACCCACATGGTCAGGAATTCCATTGACCACGGAATTGAACCGCCTGAAATACGGATTCAGAACGACAAGCCCGCGGTGGGCACCCTGATCATGCGGGCATACCATGAAGGCGGCCAGGTAATCATCGAAATAACCGACGATGGAGCCGGCATTGATCCTGAAAAGCTCAAGGCCAAATCCATAGAGAAGGGACTGATCACCGAGGAACAGGCCAGCGTCATGTCTGACCGCGAGGCCCTCATGCTTATCTTCCAGCCGGGTTTTTCCACCGCTGAAAAGGTCACCAACATCTCCGGACGCGGGGTGGGCATGGACGTGGTGAAGACCAACATAGAAAAACTGGGCGGAACCGTGGAATTGCAGTCCCAGACCGGCGCAGGCACAACAGTAAAGATAAAAATCCCGCTCACCCTTGCCATCATACCGGCACTCATAGTCCACAGCGCGGGCCAGCGATATGCAATACCACAGGTCAATCTGGTGGAACTGGTGCATCTGTCTCCTGATGCCGTCAAGGAAGACGTTCAGATAATAGGGGAATCGGAATTTTACAGATTAAGAGGGGAAATCCTTCCGCTCATCAGACTTCGCAAAGTTCTCGGCTCCCCTGTCACGAAACACCAGCACGACGGATCCATGAATATCGTGGTGCTCAATGCAGGGGACCGGCCATTTGGACTTGTAGTGGACGCAATCAGCGATTCGGAAGAGATCGTTGTCAAGCCCCTTGGAAGCCATCTTAAACACATACCGGCATTTGCCGGCACCACACTCATGGGAGACGGCCGGGTCGCCCTTATAATCGACATAACAGGCATTACGGCCTCAATGCGCATGAAGGGAGAGGACGCCATGATGCATACCTCGGTTGTCACTGGCACGGCGGTGGACGAGGAGCGGCAGTTCCTGCTCTTATGCTCCATAGCGCCGGAGGAGTTCTTCGCCCTGCCGCTTGCCCTGGTAAACCGGCTTGACAAAATCCCGGCGTCTGACGTGGAACTTGTGGGCGGAAGGGAGGTGGTGCAGTACCGCGGCCATTCAATGCCGATTATAAGGCTTGAAAACTTCCTGCCCATCTCACCGCTTCCAGACCAGGATGAATATCATCTCATCGTCTTCAACATGAACAACAAGGACGTGGCGTTCCTTGTGTCCAGAATAGAAGACAGTCTTGACATAGCAGTGGATGTTGAAGAGCATACCTTTAAACAGGAAGGTATCCTCGGCTCCGCGATAATCAAGGACAGGACCACTCTTTTCCTTGACGTTTACCAGATCATAGAAATGCATGATCCGGACTTTTTTGAAAAACCGGACCTGTCAGAAGTTGGACCGGCAAGAATCCTTCTGGCTGAAGACTCGGCATTCTACCGTAACCTCCTTGCATCATATCTAAGTGCCGCGGGCTATGACGTCATCACCTGCGAAGACGGCGACCAGGCATGGAACATGCTCCAGGCAGACACGTTTGACCTGCTCATTACCGATATCGAGATGCCAAACATGGACGGTTTTGAACTGGCAAAGAAAATCAGGGCGGAAGACACCTTCAAGAACCTGCCAATCATAGCGGTAACATCCCTGTCCGGAGAGGATGACAAGCGGCGCGGTATGGAAGCGGGTTTCAACGAATACCAGCCCAAACTGGACCGTGATGAGGTGCTCAGAGCAGTAACGGAACTTTTAACCAATCCTGACAGAATGGAAATGGCAGCATAAGGAGAACCGATCATGAACGCGCCAGGCGCCAATGTTCCGGCAAAAACGGAAAATACAGATGTTGTTGAGCTTCAGACAGACAATTCCGAACAGTTTGTCACCTTTTACTTTGGAGAACACTACTTCGGACTGCCGATTGATGATGTAATCGAGATCAACAAGGCGCTGGACATAACTCCGGTGCCCCTGGCCCCGAGCTATGTCACCGGGGTAGTCAACCTGAGGGGCCAGATACTGACCGCCGTAAACCTTGCCAAAAAGGTAGGCCTTGAAACCGACCCCGGAAGCCAGCCGGAAGAGCCTGGGGATGCGGGGCATCAGGAGGAAACAGGACCGGCGGACAACAAGTTCAACAATGTGATAATGGGAAACAGGGAGGAACCCATAAGCCTGCTGGTTGAACGCATTGGCGATGTAATGTCCGTGCCAGTCGGGCAGATAGAACCGCCCCCAGCCATCATCGAAGGCGTTGACGCCCGATATGTCAGCAAGGTCTGCAAGCTTCAGGGGCAACTGCTTATCATACTGGATTCCAAGGCAATGGAGCAGCCGGAACAGGACAATGAGCGCCAGGCATGAGCGTCTCTCCAAGGGGAAAATGTCAGGAACAAGTCCCTGGAAGATACTGGGAGTAAAACCGGGGGCCACATTTGACCAGATAAAACAGGCATTCAGGGCCAGGGTCAGGCAGTTTCATCCCGACGTAGCCAATTCACTGCCTGCCGGCGCACTCTCTTTCAGTACGCTTGTAGAGGCATACAGAGCTCTCAAAAAGGAACTCTCCCCTGCCGTCATGCATGACCGTGATGCCGCGGAGGTACAAGCCGGGCCGGCAAAACCGTGTGACGGAGTGTTCCTGTTTCTCGAAGTATCGCTCCTTGACGCCTTTCTTGGGAATTCCATAGAAACAACGGTCTCGGACGTAGAAGACTACTGTCCCGCATGCGACGGGCTTGGATACGTTTATCGCCATAACGCCCCGGCGTGCGGCGCATGCGGAGGAGAGGGCCACAAGGAGCTTGCATGGGGACCGGGCACAATGCGCATTGTATGCAACGTATGCAGCGGTTCCGGCAGATCCAGCCGGCGGACATGCACCATTTGCAAGGGCAGGGGAAAGGTCACAAGACAGCGAGGCATCAGGATCAAGCTGCCCAGGGGCACCAGGGATGGCACCATACTGAAGCTCCCCGGACAGGGACCGTGGAGGCAGGAGCGGCAACAAAGGGATACCCTTTTTGTGGAAATAAGGGTAAGGCTGCCCGAGGCATGGAATATTACCGGCCTGAATATCTACAGCACCACGCGGGTTGACCTGTGGACCGCGCTGTCGGGCGGCATGGTTCCCATAAAGACAATAGACGGCACGGTCATGCAGCGCTGTCTCCCATCCTTTCTGCAGCACCCTGAAATAGTACTTAAGAAACGCGGCTGGATAGACGAAACGGGCAACAGGGGGGATCACATTGCCAGGCTGGAAATCGTCATGCCGCATGGCACCCCTCCACCGGCGGCACTGCCTGCAATAAGGATGCTAAGCATCATGTGGCCTGCTGCCGGGCAACCCCTTCAGCATGCTCTCCCTCCAGGCGGGAAAAAGCATCCGGAAGATGATTCCCGGCCCTAACCAGCCGAAAGGCGCAGGCCTGACTGCGGCTTTGCCCTGCGCCGCCTGCCCAATTCCTGAAACCAGCCGGAATCTTGAGGTAACTGACCGGCGCTTTAATCGTTGCCACCCCTTGCCCAAAAGCGCCTCCGGAGAGACCTGTCACCCATGAACATGGGGATATGCCATTTTGTCCCGCTTGCACGCCGGAAGTGAATTTGATGCCACGTTATCCAATATCGCCTGGCAACAGTTCCGCCTGTTTCCATTCCCATGAAAAATGTTTATACTGTCACCATGTGTCTAAATGGACCAGGGCATCTCCCACCTTGCCGCGCCTGGATGCGCATCTGGTAACCTGTTAACTTTTTGACATTCAATGCCAGCCAGTTCTGCCACACACGTTATGAACCATAAAACCAGCCAGGTATCTTTTACCGCGGCATCCGCCCCTGGGCTGCCGCATCTCCTGCATGGCCCGGTGCCTGAAACAGAACAGGCACGCATGTGCCTCCCCGCCATTGAAGCCGCTACATACAGCATGCTGATACAGAAGGGTTTGCCCGGATTTACCCGAAAAATCCTTCTGTTGTCACTTATTGTACTGCTGTCACTCCTGCACTGCTTCGCCCAAACCGCATGGGCCGAAAAAGTTTACATTGATATAACCTCGCCGTTTATGCATAAAATTCCGGTTGCCGTACCACCTCCCAGGGTCCAGGGCGGCAATTTCGAAGACGGAATTGTTGCCAGAAACATAACAAGGATCCTGGCCGCAGACCTAAGATTCATGGGTTTTTTTACAGTACCCGAAGTGTCCAGGGCGGTGGCCTATGGTGAGGATCTGAAAAAAATTCCCGCTGACTATGTGGTAAAAAGTGCAATAAAAAAGCAGGATGGCACACTTTCCGCCGAATTCCGTCTTATTGAAACCGCCACGGGCAAACTCTCGGCAGGTATAATATACCGCGGAACCATGTCGGATCAGAGGATCATGGCCCACCGCTTTGCCGAGAAAATAGCCGAAGCAGTTACCGGTGAGCCCGGGGTTACCCTGTCCCGCATTCTGTTTGTAGGCACAAAGGGAAAGCTGCGGGAGATCTATTCAGCAGATTTTGACGGATTCAATATCAGGCGGGAGACATTTGACCGGACCATCGTGCTGTCTCCGAAATACTCACCTGACGGGCGGTACATAACCTACGTGTCATACAGGACTGGAAGGCCGTGTCTCTTTATAAAGGATACGCAAACCGGCAGGATTTCCCGGCTTGCATGTTTCAAGGGCTCAAACCTTTCTCCGGCATGGCGGCCTGATGGCCAGGAGCTTGCGGTGACACTGAGCAAGGACGGATCTCCAAACATCTATCTTGTTGACCCGCATGGCAATATCAAAAAAAGGCTCACATGGGGCAGGAGCATCAATATCTCCCCGAGCTGGTCGCCGGACGGCGAAAATATTGTTTTTGTCTCGGACCGGAGCGGCTCTCCGCAGCTCTATATCCTGAATACGGGTTCGGGATCTGTACGCAGGCTTACATTCAGCGGCTCATACAACACTGATCCCCAGTGGTCTCCCCGCGGGGACGCCATTGTTTATTCCAGCCGCGTGGGTGGTACATTCCATATTTTCACCATATCCCCCCGTGGGGGAGAGCCTGAACAGCTCACCTTTTCCGGCAGCAACGAAAATCCTTCCTGGTCACCAGACGGGAGGCAGATACTGTTCAGCTCTACCAGGGACGGGGGCGGAAAGGTGCTTTACAGGATGTTTGTCAACGGGAACGGGCAGAAAAAACTCCTGGATTTTGGACGGATGGCCGCAATGCCCTGCTGGGGACCAAACAGGTTCATGAAATAGATGTGTAATATTACACTCGGCACTGCAAAAAATGAAAACAAATGTCATGTAACAACAGGTTATCTTCAACTGCCGTCATGGCAGAAATACAGGGAGCATCACTGACATGAAACATTACCTCGCCACAGCACTCCAGCCACTTTTCCTCATCTTTCTTGCTTCATCCGTATTAACTGGCGCGGGATGCGCACCGCAGGAGCAGATCAACTCGCTTGACAGGAGGGTAAACGGCCTTTCAGTTGAAAACGGCACGCAGGCCAGGGAGATATCAGAGCTTAAAAAACAGATAGCCGCGCTCCGGGAGGAGACCGGCGGCGGCGACAGTCAGGACATGGAGCAGCTCCGGAGCAGTGTTGCGGATACCGCCGGCCGCATGGAACAGCTCCAGGCTGAACTCATGCGCCTTAACGGCCAGCTTGAACAGCTTGCCTTAACCAGTGAAAAACAGAAGGAAGAACTCAAAAAACTTCGTGAAGAGCAGAAAACAGAAATTGAAAAACTGCGCAAGGAGGTCAGGCTGTTGCAAAAATCTTCGGGCATAGCCCGCAAGGTGGAAGAATCACGCAAGAAAGCCGCCAGAGGAGAGATAGATCTTTATCAGGAAGCGCTTGACCTCTTCAAGGCCAAAAAGTTCAAGGAGGCACGAAATGTCCTGAAAAAGTATATTGATACCAACCCCAACGGAGACATGCTGGACAATGCGCATTTCTGGATTGGCGAATGCGAATATAATCTCAAGCGCTATGAAGAGGCCATACTTGAATACCAGGTTGTTATAAGCAAGTTCCCCAAAAGCAACAAAATTCCGGACGCGCTGCTCAAGCAGGGGCTTTCATTTGCAAAACTTGGAGATATGGAAAGCGCGAGAATCGTTCTTTCGAAACTTGTCAAAAAATATCCCTCCAGTCCGCAGGCAAAGGTAGGGAAAAAACATATCCGCAAGCTTCCATGAACTGTCCGGACACGCCTTTAAAGAAACCGCTGCAGATGGCAAAGCGGATGTTTCACAGCCATGCCGGCCGCTTGACGCCCGCGCCTCCCGTCTCTTGCCTCAAGTATATTGCCGCTTTCTGCTTTCTTGCCATGCTGCCGCTTCCTATATTCCCGCGCCACGATGCTCGTGCCTTTTCACCATACCAGGAAGCAGCCGGCCCTGGCAGCGGCGGGCAATACAATGCCACTTACACCCGGCAAGACGAATATGCACGCATGCCCTCCACTGGCAGGCAGCCTGTCATTATAGGGGGGCTGTGGGACATGTCAGGCGCAGGCAGCCTGATTGGCCAAGCCGCATTCCGTGGCGCGAGGCTTGCGGTCCACAACATAAACATCAATGGCGGAATCAACGGACGCCGGTTGAATCTCACCGCTGCCGATACAACAGGAAGTGCAGCGGTTCTGTTGGAGAAGGCCTCCCGGATGGTGAACCGTGAAGGGTGTTCAGTCATTATGGGGCCGGTCCATCCCGCATTTTGCAGGACTATCCGTGGTTTTGCCGAAGCTCACCGGATTCCGCTTTTTCTTACCGCAGGAGATGAACCGATAATGCGCCTGAGGGGTTACGCAGTTGACTGGACATTCAGTGTATCTCCCCCCATTACTGCCCAGTCCAGGCGGCTGTTTTACAGGCTCAAACGGCGTGGCGCAATCCCAGTGGGCATCATTGCATCCAACGACTCGCTTGGACAGCGAACCGCACTCTGGATCAAGGGATATGCCCAGGAATACCAGATCCTGACAGGTGAACTTCAGGGATTCGCAAACACGGATACAGACATAGTTGCCCAGATTAAAACCCTTCGCGGCCAAGGTGCAGTGACCATATTCATATGGGGGCAGAGTGGCATTGTTAACATGGTGGCAAATTCAATGCGGCGGCTCCCGGGGACGTATGCGGTGCCCTGCATACTGCTGGATGACTCCTTGATGGGAGCTGTCCAGGCCGGAGCAACCATAGTGGCATCCCTGCCACCTGTACTGATGAGAGAATCCCTGCCATCTGGCCATCCGAGCGAAACTGAACTGGCCTCATTCATGAAAGCAATGGCAGGAGAAACAGAATATATGACTCTTCAGGAAATCATGGCAGCAGGCGCCGCCTGGGATGCGGTCAAGCTGTCGGCCATGGCCATCAAGGCAGGGGGAAACAGCAGGACAGGCATCAGGAACGCACTTGAAGAGGCAGAACTTGAATATGCCGGAGTCATGGGAGTTTTCAGCCCCACCAAAAGGGACCACTGCGGCATCAACCCTCTTTCCCTTGTTCCCGCAGTGCCATCGGGCTCAGGCTGGAGGAATTATTGACCAGTGATTGAACCGCCGGTTATTTCCTTGCGGCGGTCAAGCCCCGGAAAACCGGAGGGGGATGTGGTTATCCCCCTCTAAAATCTGATCCGTTTTGAAACTGGGCCTTATTTGCTCCCACCCGATTTTTTTCTGCTACGGGCCTTCTTGCTGCCCTTGGCCTTGCCCACCGTTACCAAAGGCCTTAGCAACTCCAGTTTTTTCTTGCCGATACCCTTTACTTCAAGCAGCTCGTCAACGGATTTGAATTTGCCGTGGTCCTTACGATACTTAACTATGGCCTGCGCTGTTTTGACCCCTATCCTGGGCAACTCCTTGAGCTGTTCCACTGTTGCCCTGTTCAGGTCGAGTTTATGTCCCTTGCCCCCAAGCGCGGCAGGCGCGCAAATCAGGCCCATCACGGCCAGCAGAAGCAAAAACCGTCCAACAAGCCACTTCCTGCTTTCCAACATAATCATTACCTCCTTTACGGTTTGATTTTTCACTATTGACCGTTACCATTGACCATAAATTTAAATATCAACCCCCTCAAGAATTTTGTCAAGTTTACAGTCTGCACGCTCGAGGCAACTGTCGGCCAGGCTGACCTGCCGCCATGCAGCAGAGCAGGATGGCAGTCTGTGAAACCGTTGGCTGAAAACGATACGCACGTCGCTTCCAGGGCTGAAATATGTGAAACAGCCAAAAGCCTCCATGACAAATCGTGTCAATCAGGGGAAAGAAGAGGAAAGGGAAAATTTTACCTGGACACTGTTCCGATGCTGTCCTTGCAGCGGGGCAGAGACGTTCAGGCTGACAAACTTTTGGCTCAGCCAACTATCTCCCTGAACTTTTTCAGGGGAATCTGGCCCGGTGCTGTCTCAAGGCCGCTTTCAAGGGAGGCAAAACTCATGAATGCTCCCATGGCAAGGCAGGCAATACGGCTGAGACGCCCAGTATTCCCCATGCAGAAACTCACAAGCGGAAGCCTAAGTGACTCGGCCTGATAGTACAGCCTGAACAGGCGTGGAATATCACTCCTGTCCCGGGCCATGGTAACTATTTTGGCAATGTCGGCGCCGGCATCCCTCTCTGCTTCAAGGACTGACGACAATTCATCAAGGGAGGGAGTTGAAGTGAAATTATGCCAGGACACGATAACCTTGCAACGCGCCGCATGAGCAGCGGCTATCAGCTCACGCCTCAGATGCGTTTGCGCAAGGAGCTCAATGTCAACGAATTCCGCCCCTGCATCCACAGCGGCTCTTAACCATTTTACGCGCTCTTCATCTCCCCGCTTAAAACTCCCTCCCTCTTCACGCCTTCTGCATGTAAAAACCAGCGGCAACGGAGAGGCTGCAATAAAAGAGCGCAGTTTCGCGGACGCAGGCGGAGCATCAAGCGAATCAAGCCTTATCTCGGCCAGGTCGGCCAGAGCGCCGCAGCTCTTCAGCCTGGCAGCGGATTTTTCAAGACTCTTTTCTGCAACAGGCACACATATCATGGACTTGTACGGCCCTAATCCTTTCAATCCACCATTTCAATCCGTGCGGCAGCCTGCGGCCAGAAAAAAACGGGCAACAAACCGGTATTTCTCCATGCTGGCAGAACTGACTATTTTACATCAGCGGGATCAATTCCGTTCAGATAGGAAGTAATCGCGGTGTCATATGCGGCTGTAGTTGCAAACACCTTGCGGGCAAGCTCAAAACGGGTTGCAAGGGTCGTCTCGCCATTGTTGTTTTTCATTTCGTCCAGCACCCTGCCATAGTCGGAGGGATCAACGACAACGGTCACGTACCTGAAATTCTTGGCCGAAGACCTGAGCATGGTCGGGCCGCCAATATCAATATTTTCTATGGCCTCCGCCAGGGTTACCCCGTCTCTTGCAACTGTCTTTTCAAAGGCATAGAGGTTGACCACAACCAGGTCGATGGGAACAATGCCGTTTTCCTCCATTGCCTTCCGGTGATCGGCATCATCACGGATGGCAAGGATTCCTCCATGCACCTTTGGATGCAGGGTCTTTACCCTTCCCCCCATCATTTCAGGAAACCCGGTAAGCTCGGACACATCCTTTACAGGCACTCCCGCATCACGAATCACCTTTGCTGTGCCTCCGGTGGAAAGCACCTCCACGCCCATATTGTGAAGTTCGGATGCAAGTTCTGCGATTCCTGTCTTGTCTGTAACACTGAGTATTGCTCTTGCTATCTTTGCCATATCAACTCACCCTTAATTTGAATTTTGTTTGAAACCAGCCATTCAAAAGCTGAAAATATTTATACAATTCAAAAAGATATTAATGGATTTTGACGAGTTATCAATAATGCCGCGCCAATTCTCCCGTGCATGCCCCCATTACCTTTGCCTGCAGGACAACAAAACTGCAACAAAACCGGCACCTTGCATGACCGCCTGCAAAATCAGCATCCATCCCTGTTTCCAAAACGGTTACACATTGAACCTGAAATTTATTACATCACCGTCCTGTACTATGTAGTCCTTTCCCTCAAGCCTGACCTTGCCTGCCTTTTGCGCTGCCGCATGACTTCCGGCAGCCACGAGATCATCATAAGCCACCACTTCGGCGCGAATAAAACCCTTTTCTATGTCTGAATGAATCACTCCCGCCGCCTTTGGCGCAGGTGTATTGAGCCTGACAGTCCATGCCTTTACTTCGTCCGGCCCCACAGTAAAAAATGATACAAGCCCGAGAAACTCATAGGATTTTCGTATAAGGATATTGGTTGCAGGCTCCTCAAGCCCCATCTCCTCCCGGAAAAGCTCTCCCTCTTCATCGGAAAGCTGGGCGAGCTCCATCTCAAGCCTCCCCTTCAGCTCAATCATGATAACCCCCCGGGGCAGTTCGAGCTCACACTCACCGGGTACGCTGTCATCATCGCTGTTAAGAACCACGATGCAGGGCTTTGCCGAAAGAAATGCGTATCCTCTCAGAAGCGGATCTGAGGCTATTTCTGGATA
The DNA here is from genome assembly GCA_027025395.1 of Deltaproteobacteria bacterium. GTDB lineage: Bacteria > Desulfobacterota > Dissulfuribacteria > Dissulfuribacterales > QOAL01 > S144-17. The sequence continues at coordinate 10,931 of JALVQQ010000152.1, forward strand.
TGCCCTGAGGGCATTTCCGCCGTCCAGAATATCCCGGGCCTTTTTAAGCAGCTCCAGTTCCTTGGGATTTCCTTTCTTTGCCTTGGTTATCTCCTTTTCAAGTTTCTCCACCCGCTTTTCAACTGTCATCAGATCGGTAAAAACCAGCTCGGACTCCAGGGCATCAAAATCGGCCTGGGGGGACGGGGGGTCACCGGCAAACTCAAAATTGCGAACCACATTTATCAGCGCATCCACAGGCCTCAGAAGCCTTAACAGCTCGTCCATTGCCGATGCGCCGCCATCCTTGGTGCTTACACTCCCGCCAATATCCACATACCTCACCTGGGCCGGGGTGGTCTTTTTGGGATCATACATCTGGCTCAGCACCTTCAAACGCTCGTCAGGGACATGAACCACGGCAAGATTAGGATCTTTTTTGCCGCCCCTGAATGCTGAAACCTCTGCCTCACTGCCGGTAAGGGCATTAAATATGGTGGTTTTCCCAGATGCTGGCAAACCGACTATGCCAATTTCCATGCTTGTCTTTCCTCTTGAACACAAAACTTCCCGATAAATCCGTGCATTTTCCTTCATAAGCGGCACCATGCCGCAGAGAAAAAGCACGTTACGGCCAAACCGTTTCCCTTATCGAGGATTATGATTTTCGAAACATCAAATATAATACCGGAAGATTCAACCCCGAGACGACTTGTGACACGGCGTTTTGTCACCGTTTATTTTATCAAGCGCATGTCTGAGCACAGGGATCACAACATCCATGCCTTCCCGCACCCCTGACGGACTGCCAGGCAGATTGATGATAAGCGTCTTTCCCCTCACCCCTGCCACTGCCCTTGAAAGCATGGCCCTTGGGGTTGACGCAAGTCCCTTCAGGCGCATGGCCTCTGCCATGCCCGGAATTTCGCGGTGGATTACTCCGGCTGTTGCATCAGGGGTAACATCTCTTGGAGAAAGCCCGGTTCCTCCAGTGGTGATGACAAGGTCAATGTCCCTCTCATCAGCCCATTCCACCAGAAGCGCGGCTATGCGGTCGGCCTCGTCAGGCACTGTTTGGGTGCATTGAACCGAGAACCCCTCCATCTGCTCAACCAGCGCGGCTATAAGCGGCCCTGTGGAATCTTCCCTTGCACCGCTGCATGCGCTGTCGCTTACAGTAAGAATAGCCGCCTTGTAATGTCTTGACGCCATAATCCGTATCTTGCCCTGCCCCCTCTGCCCCGACTTCATTCGTGGAGTCATCAAACAGTAATAATACCAGTGAAAACACAAAAAAGGACACGAAGCATCTTACTTACCAATACTCCGTGTCCTGACACGGCAAGCACGCAATCTTTTTTTCTACGGCCTTTGTCTGAACAGACTCTGACCCTGAGCGGCAGCCCCCGCCTGAGCCGGCCTCTGTATTTCACTGAACAGATGACTTCTTACTTATTTTCTTCTTCCGCCTTGCAGGCCGCAACAATCTTTTCAACCATGTTGGGCGGCACCTCTTCGTAATGTGAAGGCTCCATGGTGAATGTTCCCCTTCCCGCGGTCATTGCATTGAGGTCAAGCACGTACTTCTGCACCTCGGCCACGGGGACAAGGGCAGTAACCACCTGCACGCCGTTTCCTGGCTCCATTCCCATGACCTTGCCGCGCCTCGCGTTCAGGTCGCCGATTATGTCACCTACCGCGTCATCCGGCACAGTGACAGTAAGTTTGACAAAAGGTTCAAGCAGGGTGGGTTTGGCCTCAAGAACACCCTTCTTGAAACACTGGATGGCGGCGATCTTGAACGCCATCTCGGAAGAATCAACCTCGTGCGACTTGCCATCATAGAAGCGCACCTTGATATCAGTAACCGGAAAACCGGCCAGGGGCCCTGAAGCCATTGCTTCGTGAAGTCCCTTTTCAACCGCCGGCACAAAATTCCTGGGCACATTCATACCTACCAGGGCCTCCTCGAACTCAAAGCCCTGATCCCTTGGAAGAGGCGTAATATCGAAATGCACCTCTGCAAACTGCCCTGCGCCGCCGGTCTGCTTCTTGTGCCTGTAGATGACACCTTTCTTGGGGGCCTGGATTGTCTCGCGATAGGGTATCTTGGGCAGGGTCAGATCTACCTGCACATTGAACTTGCGTTCAAGTTTCTCAAGGGTTGCATCAATATGAATCTGGCCATGCCCGGAGAGGAGCAGCTCGTTGGTCTGGGCGTCACGGTTCACCTGGAGGGTCGGGTCCTCTTCCCGCAGACGGGCAAGCGCCTGGGTAATCTTCTCTTCATCGCCGCGGCTCCTCGGCTTGAGGGCATAGGTCAGCACCGGCTTGGGCAGGTCGGTAAATTCATACTGCACAGGGTTGGCCTGGTCGGCAAGGGTATCACCCGTATCCGTGACCTTGAGTTTTGCAAAGGCTACTATTTCTCCGGGGCCAGCCTCCTCCACCGGGGTCTGTTTTTTGCCCTGAAGAACAAATATCTGGCCGAAACGTTCGTTTTCATCCTTGTTGACATTAAGTAACGTGCCGTCAGGCTTGACTGTGCCGGAATAGACGCGCATAATTGAAAGACGCCCTGTATACGGGTCGGTCAGGGTCTTGAAGACAAGGCCGGAAACAGGCGCGTCAGCACTTGGATCACGCTGGACCTCGTCGCCTGTCCCGGGATCAGTGCCAACAACAGGCCCCCTGTCTTCGGGAGACGGCAGAAGCCCCACAACAAGATCAAGCAGCACGGAGGCTCCCATGTTTTTGGCAGCCGAGCCACATGCAACAGGGATAAAACCGCCATCCATTATACCCTGCTTGAGCCCCGCCACTATTTCATCCGCGGAGAGGTCCTCGCCCTCAAGAAACTTTTCAAGCAGCTCATCATTGGACTCAGCGGCATACTCGACAAGGTTGTTGCGCGCCTCCTCCACGCTGTCCGTCATATCAGACGGGATGTCGATCACAGAGGCCTTTCCGCTGTCATCAAACCCGAACGCCTTCATCTGCACCAGGTCAACAATGCCGCTGAACGCCTCTTCCCTGCCAATTGGCAATGTAATTGGCACAAGGCGCCTTTCCATAAGTTCGCCCAGGGCCTCGACCGTCTTTTCAAAATCCGCCCGCTCCTTGTCCATTTTGTTCACAAACATCATGGTAGGCAGGCTGTATTCCGCCACCATATTGCAGATCTTCTGGGTCTGGGGCTTGACCGCATCCACGGCATCCGCCACCATGAGACAGTTGTCAGCCGCCCTCAGGGAG
>JALVQQ010000152.1:14174-14862 GCA_027025395.1 Deltaproteobacteria bacterium
CCATAAGATATACCTTGTGCTTGTTCCAGGTAAGCGGATGAAAAGCAGTGCTGATGGATATGTGACGTTTGGTCTCTTCCGGCTCGAAATCCAGAACAGATGTCCCGTCATCTACTCGTCCCAACCTGGAAGTAGCCTTGGCAGTAAACAGCAACGCCTCAGCAAGTGTGGTTTTTCCGCTTCCGCTCTGCGAGACCAAGGCAAGATTGCGAATTTTCCCTGTTTCCATAAGACAGCACTCCCTTTCCGAAATAGATTTTTTTATGATAATCATTACTGCCAGGCGCGCGGCACGCGCCGGGATGCCCTGACGGAGGATTGCCACCCGGGCATGCAGCCTCCTGTGGCAATTCAGGCACCTGTACAGCAGAATGGCAACATACTGAATAGGGCCTCAGTGCGTCAAGTATCTTTCATGTTTATATTTTACATTTACAGTGCGATCCCCAGGCCCTGCCCGGAGCAGGGGTAGCGGAACCGCCTTGACGGACATGCCGTGCGCATCCAGGAGCACGGTTCCATATTGTACTGGCAATACTCCCAAAAGATATTATACCTTGTGAGACCTCTGAGAAACTTTTTGCCTAACCCAAAAGCTCAATCAATATAATTGATACCAACTATTGTCAATAGTTACTGAATATTGTATAATAGATACAGTTTATAATCAAGGAGATATCGAAATGAT
>JALVQQ010000153.1 GCA_027025395.1 Deltaproteobacteria bacterium
TCAGGAGGGAGTTTCATGCTGCCCTCCCTTGAAGGAAACCTGCCCTTACTCCATTTACGGCTTCAACATCAGTGGAAATATCAACCCACCTCACTGAATAACCCCGTGTGACCTCCCTGAGCCTGTTTCTGTGGGCCTGGAAACCGGCCTGCCACCTCTCCATTACAATATCTTCAGAGGTATCCACGGTAACCAGCCGTTCAGGAGTGCCGAACCTGTAGATACCGGGCGGAGGAGGAACAGTCTCAAGGAGATCGTGAATCAGAAACGCCGTAACGTCATTATTCCTTGCAATGGCGCGGATATGTTTCTCTCCCGTGGCCCCAAGCTCCCTGAAATCACTGAGCAGCACTGCCAGGCTTCCTGACCGGGCCATATTCTTCAAGACATACAGGCTCTCATCAAGGCCGCCGTGTCCGGTTTCACCAGGCCTTCTTGGCTGAAGCTGCTCCATGGCGTGAAGGATGGGAAGCACGCCACTTTTTCGCGGACGCGGGGCAAGCACCCTGCGCCTTCCCTTGCCGCCGCTCACCACTCCTCCGGCCCTGTCTCCTCCCTCAACTGCCGCCCAGGCCACAAGGGCCGCCAGCCGGGCAGCCAGCACCGACTTGAACTGCCTTCTTGTACCGAAAAACATTCCGGGATTCAGGTCAACCAGAAGCAGCACCGGCCTTTCCCTCTCTTCGCGGAACAGCTTTGTATGGGGTTTGCCCCTGCGCGCAGTAACCCGCCAGTCGATATTTCTTACATCATCACCCGGCTGGTAAATCCTCACCTCGTCAAATTCAAGCCCGCGCCCCCTGAACCCGGAACGGTGCCTCCCGGCTACAGGTGAAAGCGGCCTTGTCCTGACTGAAGGCGCAATTTCCCCGAAGGCGCTCCGCAGACGCACCAGTTCCCTTAAACTTACGGTTACGCCCGGAATTGAAGATGCGCCATGACTCATGGAGAGGGAACCGCCCTGAGAAGACGGGATATGAACATGCCGGGAGTTATGCCATCGGCCTCGGCCTCGTAGTGGAGAATAATCCTGTGACGAAGGGCATCAGGCGTGATTGACTGGACATCCTCCGGGGTTACAAAGTCACGGCCTGAAAGCCATGCAAGGACCCGTGCGCCGCGCTCTATAGAAATAGCGCCTCTCGGGCTTGCCCCCCACCTTACCCAGTCGGCCAGTTCTGCCGAATAGGCTGAAGGATCTCTTGTGGCCTCGACCAGTTCAACAATATACTCCTCCACCTCGGGAGCAAGGTGAAGCTCAAGGACCTGCCTGCGGGCGTCAAAGATCGCCTCCTGGCTTATCCGTTCAGGCAGCGGTATCTCTGCGCCAATCTGGCCCAGGGCCTCCTTTCGTGTAAGCTCAAGTATCCTGCGGCTTGCCTCCCGTGATGGATAACGCACCTCCACATGCAGGAAAAAACGGTCAAGCTGGGCCTCCGGCAGGGGATAGGTGCCTTCCTGCTCTATGGGGTTCTGGGTCGCCATGACCATGAACAGCCGGGGCAGGGGATAACTTTTCGCCCCGACCGTAATCTGCCGCTCCTCCATTGCCTCAAGGAGCGCTGACTGCACCTTGGCCGGGGCGCGG
>JALVQQ010000154.1 GCA_027025395.1 Deltaproteobacteria bacterium
GGCCCACAGTTTCCTTGTTCTCAAACCATGCCAGATCCATATCATCCGCGCTGTCTATAAGGTATGCGGGAAGGCCCTGGTGCTCACCCGCCTCCCGGAGCCGGTTAGAGTTTGAACTGTTTTTTGATCCTACCACAAGAAGAATATCTATCTCCCTTGCAAGTTTTCTTACCGCATTCTGTCTGCTCTGGGTGGCATAGCATATATCCTTGAGCTCAGGGCCTCTTATGCCGGGAAAGCGGCTTTCAAGCGATTTTATTATCTCTTTTGTATCATCGATGCTAAGCGTGGTCTGTGTGACATAGGCCAGCGGCCTCTGGTTGCCAGCATCCAGCCTCAGGACATCGTCAGGAGATGAAATGACGGTGGCGTTTCCGTCTATGCGGCCAAGAGTGCCCTCTACCTCGGGATGTCCGGCATGCCCGATAACGACTATATCATAACCTTCCTTGATATATCTCTGCGCCTGGTGATGAACCTTTGTAACAAGGGGGCATGTGGCGTCCACAATCTTGAGCCTTCTTTCCTGGGCATGGCGCACAACGGACTTGGAAACGCCGTGGGCGCTGAAAATTGTCAGTGTTCCTTCCGGGATCTCTTCAAGTTCCTCGACGAATATGGCGCCGTTTGCGGAAAGCCTCTGTATTACATGTGTGTTGTGGACTATTTCATGCAGTACATAAACCGGCGGCCCGTAGTGCTCAAGGGCTGATTCCACGATCTTTATGGCGCGGTTCACCCCTGCGCAGAATCCCCTTGGCTTGGCAAGTATTATTTTAAGCTTTTTGTTCATTGTATGTTCCAGGCTGCTGGCACATTGCGGGATGTGCAAATGTTATTGTCCGGCTAATTGTAAAAACGCTGTTTCCATCTGGCCCCCCTGCCGCGCCAGGAGTGCAATGCGGAACTCCAGGTCATCATCAGGTAGAGCATTGCGGTAAACGGGAGGCTTAAAGCCCAGTAAAACGGAATGCCATAATATGCCAGGACCTTGATATATGTAAACAGCATAAAGGTCATTGATACCCATGACAGGATTCCAAGTGTTATGCTTTCAGTAAAAAAACCGGCGGCCAGGCCCGGAAACATTACAAGCATAATGGCCGTTACCGCAAGAAGCAGGAAAAATGAATGGCGAAGCTGGGTGAAGGCGGTACGTGCAACCATATCCCATACATCCGCAAGTTTCCTGTACCTGCGGATGCTTTTGACCGAGTGGGTCAGGCCAAGCCACGTCCTGAAGCCCGCTGCCTTGAGTTTCCCCGCAAGTGCGCAATCGTCAATCAGCTCATTTTTTATGGATTCAAATGCATTTATTTTGCGCAGGGCATCTGTTTCAACCATTATGAAACCGCCGGCTGCGGCCGCGACCCTTGATTTGGGGAAATTGGCCAGTTTGAACGGGTATATCATCTTGAAAAAATAGACAAAGGCGGGCATGGTTAATCTTTCCCAGAATCCTTTCATGCTCATACAGGCAAGCAGGGACAGCATATTGAGGCCGTACTGCTCCATTGCCTTCACTGCTGTTGCCGCAATTCCCCTTGAAAGAACGATATCCGCGTCAAGCAGCAGGGTGTAGCGGGTATTAACATGTTTGAGACCCTGATCAAGCGCCCAGAGCTTGCCTGTCCATCCCCTGGGCAGATCAAGCCCCCTGATTATCCTCACCGCATCTCCACAGGTGGTCCTTGCTATTTCAGCAGTATTGTCACCTGACTGATCATCCACCACGATTATATTTATGGACCTGCCCTGTTCCATTACTGAAGCAAGGACCTTGCCAATGGTCTTCTCTTCATTGCGTGCGGGTATGAGCACTGTAACATGGCTGAGGTCTTCATGGCCGAGGTCCGGAAGCGCATCCAGCTCCTCGGATGTGTTCCACGGCTTCCAGGGAAGGAGCATGATGCTTCCCCAGACAAGAAAGTTGGCCACGGCAACCAGACCTGCGATTAAAGATAGAGTTATATCCATATATTTGTATTACCCCTGACTTGTATTACGCTGACAGCGGCTGTTTTCCGGATGTAAACCTAATAGAAAACAGGTCGGTAAACAACACCGGATGAGTCAACTGCGCGACTCTGGCGTTTTGCGGGCTGCGGGAGGCGGGAAACAGGGCCGCGCAGGCTCCATTGGGCGCTAAATACACTGTGTGCAGGCCGGGCGCCAACTGCTGTGCGCATTGGAGTCAAATTCTGATAGATTTGCACGGCTGTCATGGGAAGATGCGGTGAAATTTCTGTTTCACCTCCTGCGCCATATCCGGTACTGAATGGCCTTTCAGTGGTGCGGTTCAACGGACGCTGCCCTTGTCATGGCGTTAAAGAGGGCCGGGAGCAGCAGCATGGTGCACAGGAGCGTAATGCCCACTCCCAGGGCAAGGAGTTTGCCCATGCTCGCCATGCCTTCGTGGGGGGATACCGCAAGGTTTCCAAAACTGCATATTGTCGTAAGGGTGCTGAATATGATTCCGCGGGTGGTGCTTGTTGCAAATATTCCGCTCCTGGCCCTGCTCATTGTCCTGAATCTGTGGACCATGTGTATCCCGTTATCCACGCCTATTCCAAGAATCAGCGGCAGGGCTATGATATTTGCAAAGTTAAGGGATATGCCTGCAAGCTCCATTGCCGCACCGGTCATAACGCCTGCCAGCAACAGCGGAATCATGACCATCATGGCGTCAAGCTTGCGGGGCATGAGAGCCAGGAGCAGGATGAATATGGCGGTGATGCTCATGGCAAAGGCCTGCTTGAAGGCACTTGAAACAACCTTTCCTCCTTCCCATATCAAAACGGGGTAGCCGGTAGCATCAGGCGCTATATTTCTTACCGCATTTATGAATTGTATCATGGCGGGCCTGGAGTTCAGGTTGTGCCAGGGGAAAACTTCAACTCTCCAATGGTTTTGCCTGGAAACCCACCGGGCCTTTATGTCTGGTGGTATGTCAGATATTGAAAAGGGCTCTGCCTGCAGGGAAAGCCGCAGATCATGAAGCCTTGGAGGAAGGGATGCCAGAAGCGCATGCTCAAGCGTTTCAACCCTGTCCCTGGCCTCTGCCTCCGGAAGGCTGCGCAATAGGCCAAGAAACCGTTCAAGGCTTTGCTCAAGCCGGGACACAGCCTCGTCCCTTCCGGTGCCCCTTTCCTTTTTGAGCACGGATATGAATTGGGAAATGGCTGCCTTCTTCTGTGCAAAATCCGGGGGTGGAGCGGTTTTTTCAAGAAAAACAGGCCCAAGGATAAAATCCATCTCTTCTATGATATCGGCTTTCTCATCCTGGTTTCCTGGCACGAAGCTCTCTATGTCGACAACCTTGTCCACCTCCGGAAGCTTCCTGAGTTTTTTTATCTTTTCTTCAAGGCCGGCGCCGGGCTTTTCAACAATTTTGAGGCTCCAGGGGGAATTGTCGCCGCAGGCGAGGAGTTCCTTGAAGGTTGAAACAGAGACGCAGGACTGATCCCTTAGATTCAGGGGGTTCCAGTCGTAGGTTATACGCGGCAGAATGGCCAGGGATGCGGCGCCCACTATGGCAGCCCCCAATAATATTGGCCTCGAGTGTCTGAAGGGGAGGGCGGCGAGGCTGGAGAGTGCTGTGACTTTTTCTTCTGTTTCCCCGGCTGGAGGGGTTTTCCCCCAGGGCCTGATCTTCAAGACTGCGAGCAGGGCGGGCAGCATGGTCAGGTTCAGGAAAAGACCGATGAACATTCCGGTGCCTGAAATCAGTCCAAGCTCTCCAACTCCTGAGTAATCAGTGGGCACAAAGGCAAAAAATCCTATTGAGGTCGTTACGGCGCACAGTACAAGAGAACGTCCGGTATCCTGCGAAGTCTTCTGAAGGGCCGTTTCGGCATCAAGGCCGTAATGCAGCAGCTCATTAAACCTGAGACAGTAGTGAATTGAATAATCCACGCCAAGGCCTATAAACAGCACTGCAAAGGCGACTGATATCATGTTGAGATGTCCTATTGCCGCTGCTGCAAAACCGGCTGTCCAGAGTAGGCCGGTAATCAGTGTTGCAAGGGTGGCAAAAACCATTTTGGGTGAGCGTAGCCCTGTGAAAAGCACAATGGCAACCATGAACAGTGATAGCCAGCCTGCTAGTTTTGCCCCTTTGGTCACGCTGGCAAGCTCCTCATACTCCATTGCTATATCGCCGGTCAGCCTCACCCTTACGCCGTGAGCCGCGTCAAGCCCGAGGGCTGTTGCGGTTTGATGAATAAGCTCCATTGCCTCCCGCCCCGGCAGCACGGTGCTGTAATCAATGACCGGCTGAACAATGACAAACTGGCGTCTGTCAGCTCCAGGCATGCCGCGGGTTCCGCCGTGCATGACTTCAAGCCACGAGACCTGATAGAATTTGTCCTGGAGCAATGCCTCTGCCGCCTGGGAAATCTGCTGGTAAAGAGGTAGAAGCTCCCTGGAGCCGGAGCGGGTTTCAGCCTCCTTGAGAATTGAAAACAGCCCTTTCAGGTTCGGCTCTCTTGCAAGCGTGCCGAGAAGAGGCTGGGCCTCGGCCATTCTCTCCGAAAGCCTTTCCAGTTCCTGAGTGGAGAGGTACAGCAGGCCGTTTTTCTTGAAGAAAGGTTCAGAGCCTGGCGCATAGACTGTTCTGAACCGTTTCGGTATTTCCGCAAGGGCGCTGGCAAGACGGTCCCGGGCATCCATTGCGATATCCGGAGTCATGCCGTCTATAACCGCAACAATCGTGTCCGTTGACTGGGGGAAGGCCTTTTTGTACGCACGGTAAACCTGGAGGTACCGGAGCTCAGGCGACAGCATGCCGGCCGTGTCGGTAATTATCCCCAGGTGAGATGACATATACCAGGTTGTGCCCGAGGTGATACACAAAAAAAGGCACAGAACTGGCCATTTGAACCTGACTGTTGTGCGGGTCCATTTACTCAGAAACCGGCTGGTCATGCCGGAGTCCACTGGTGAATTCATTTCAGCGAGATCCTTTCGTCCGCATCATCCCTGTTTGGCATAAGGCCGGTTTTGCATATCAAGATACTTGCAGGGGACTCTTCAGGATAGCCGGTTAAGGGTTATGCTGAAAAGTTCGGGGGAGATATTCTTGATCTTTTGTTTGATGGAGACCGAATCCGCATCACGGCAAT
>JALVQQ010000155.1 GCA_027025395.1 Deltaproteobacteria bacterium
CGAAATATCGTTTGTCAACCCTGAAAAGCTGGTACGGAATTACCTGCTTGAAAGACGCATCTGTTTCGGCCCTGCCCCTGGGAATAAAATGCAGGGGGAGTGCAAGTATTGTCTCTACAGGCGGGGACTCCATGATGCCTGACGGCAGTCCGCCTTTCCACGCTTCTTCAAGGCTTGCCCTCGAGATACAGAGGACCAGTTCATCTCTGTTCATTCATGCCGGCTCCTGATTCTGCCCACCTGGGGGCTGGAATTCCACGCCTGAAATGTGTACTGTGCAACTCCATTACATGTATTCCTGCAGCAGCAGGTCAAAAATTTCATTGTCAACTCTTTTCAACAACTGATCCTTTTCATCCTTCGGCAGGAAAACCGCCTTGAATGAGTTCTTGACCAGCTTGAGAATATCCCATCTGTTGAGGCCCCCACGGGTCATGACCGAGGCCTGCCAGTACTCCCTTGCGGGATCCGTGGCTGAGATAAAACTGTTGTCAGTGTTTACAGTTACCAGGATTCCATGGCGAAGATAATCGGCCAGCGGATATTCCGGGCATTCGGAAGAGCAGCGGGAACAGAAATCCCGGAACGAATTTGTCTGGCTGTTTGATGAAGGACACATCTCCACGGCAAGGCCATGATCACGCACGAAATCCATCATGCGCCTGTTATTGATGAGCTTCAACCCGTGACCTATGCGCTTGGCATGGAGCCTGTAAATGGCTTGCCATATCTTGTCGTCTTCTGCCATCTCCCCGGCATGTATGGTGATATTCATAAAGTTTCTGTGAAGCGGCTCGAACTGTTCAATAAAATTTTCCGGAGGATTGTTCTCTTCCTGCCCTGCCAGATCAAAGCCGACAACACCGGAAGCACCGGAGACGCGCTGCCTGAATTTTTTAATGGCAAGTTTTACGTTATCGGACATCCGTTCGGCTGGCGCATGCCGGGTTGCCATAACAAGAAAATTGATGAGCATGTTTGAAGGGTCTGAAAGTCTTTCTGCCTCATTTATGAGAATATCCAGCGCCTGTTCCGCTGAAAGTCCCGCCTCTGTATAGTTTCCCGGCGAACAGCGGATTTCCAGATAGCGAACATTCCGGGCTGCCGCCTCATTCACAAGGGATTTTACCGCGGCTCTCAAAGTAGCCTCTGTTTGCAGCATGGTGGAGCCGCCCAGGTTCCCACAGGCCATGTACCATTCCAGGCGGTTGCCGCCGGTTACTTCATCATCTGAAGGCCAGATGATCTTGCCGTCACTGTCCAGCCTGCCATCCCTTGAGAGCAGGTTAATGTCAAATTCTTCAAGGGAATCAACCATTACAGCCGCTGTATAACGCCGGGGTATTCCGGTTTGTTCAGAAATACATTCAAGGGCATTGAGGCAATGAACGGGTTCCTCGCCGCGATTATCAAGGTAATAATCACGCATTGTCACATGGCTTGTCTTTTGCAGGGGACAGCCCAGGACTTTTTCGATTTTTTTTGTGTATTCTGACAAGGTTTCAGCCCGGATTTCCTGCAAAAGCAGTGAGGCAAGCTCTTTCAGGACCCTTGCATCCTGGCAACCGC
>JALVQQ010000156.1 GCA_027025395.1 Deltaproteobacteria bacterium
ATGCCTGACAGCCTGAGTAACGCGGCAGGCGGCATGTACCGCCTGGACTCGCCCCCCTTTCACTGTTCCGGCTTGCAAAGACATCCGGCCTGGCAAAATCTCCGGAAAGATTGAACATGCCATGCCGCCTTGCTCAAAAAGGAGCCAGTTTCGCGCACAAAAATGAATGATGCGTCATTCTTCTGATCTTGCCTAACGCACTGGCTCATGGAAACACTCCATATTCATCAAGCATAATGAAGCATAACATCGATAACCCCGCTCTTGCGTGCTGCATACTGGCCGGGGGCAAAAGCAGCCGCTTTGGCTCCAACAAGGCCCTGGCCATCTGGCCGCCAGGGAATCACACCGTAATAGAGGCGGTTATCGCTGCCGCCTCCCAGGTGACCGCTGACATCACCATCATCACCGACAGGCCGGAAGAATACTCATTCACCGGCCTTCCCTGCCGGCCAGACCTGTTTAAAGGCGGCGGCCCGGTATCCGGCATACACGCTGCTCTCTGCCACGCATCAACTGACCGCATTCTGGCACTGGCCTGCGACATGCCAGCGGTGTCCGGCCACTTTCTGCAATGGCTCGCCTCGCTTTTTACATGGGCACCTGCCGTCATTCCCGAATCAGACCACGGCCCCGAGCCACTGCACGCCATGGCACAGGTCACTGATTCCGGTTTTCGCTTCCCACCTCCAACTGGGAAGGCCAGGTGGCCTCAGGCATATATTGAAAAAAATACCCTACCGGCGCGTTGCTCCAGAAGAGTACCGGGCCAGGGGATTCAAGGATACAGCCTTGATGAGCGCCAACAGGCCGGAGGAACTGCAAAAAATCATGGAGGCTGTCTGTGCTCAATCCTCACCTGTCCGTGAACAGAATCCGCCCTGATGAAATCACAACAACACGGGAAGCGCCAAATGGAGTTTACAGGCTGGGCTTGACAGTTTACGCTACACAAACGACAACAATCGGGTATCGTCCAGCATTAATTGCCGCTGTAGCGCTGCCGGCAAAGCTGATGCCCGCTGCTTGACATGGCGGGTATTTCGGGCTGAACAAACGCTCAGGAAAGTCCTGGGCCGTTATTTCATTTGAAAACAAACAGGAATTCCATCTTAACGCATCCGCAAACAGTTCCGACAGCCGATTGATGCAGCAAATTTACAAATTTTTGACTTCCGGAGCAGAGTAATGGCATTGAATGATGTTGAAAAAAAAGTAGATAAAATCCTGAAAAAAGGCCAGGAGGGCAGCGTGATAGCCCCGGTGCGCATGGAACGCGACAGCAAATTCTGTTTTGCCTGCCACCCCGGGGTTCCCTGCTTCACTGACTGCTGCCGCAACATGAATATTATCCTGACCCCTTACGATATTGTCAGGCTTAAAAACAGGCTCGGCCTCACCTCGGATGCATTTCTCCACCTTTACGCCCAGCCCGAACTGCTCGGTATTACCATGGTTCCAGTGGCCAGGCTCAAAATGCTTGAAGACCAGGGGGGGAGATGTCCCTTTGTAACACCCGATGGTTGCCAGGTTTATTCAGACCGACCGGTATGCTGCAGATATTACCCCATTGGCCTCGCCAGTCTCAGACAGCAGGAAAAAGGCGCTGGCGAAGAGGAGGAATTCTTTTTTCTTGTAAAGGAGCCTCACTGCAAAGGGTTTGAGGAACCAACCGAATGGACGGTCGAGTCATGGAGAGGCGACCAGGAGGCAGATCTTTACGACAGGATGAACAGGGAGTGGATGGAACTCCTTCTCAGGAAAAAATCTTTTGGTGAAGAGACCGAGCTTCCGGAAAAGGCCCGAAAACTCTTTTACATGGTCTCCACAAACACTGAAAAATTCAAATCATATGTTTTTGAAAGCCGCTTTCTCGATACCTATATCGTGAGCGAAGAGACCCAGAAAAAGATCCTTGAGGACGACGTTGCCCTGATGCAGTTCGGATTTGAGTATCTGAAACATGCGATTTTCGGCGCGGACTCTGATGTGATAGCAATCAGAAAAGAGATACGGGACAAGGAAGTCAAAAAGATCCTTAAAAGACGCAAGAAACAGCGGGCCAAACTGGCCAGGCTCAAAAAGGGGCGGCTTTGAAGCACATTGATCACATTGGCAAAACGGCACGCCAACGCTCCTGAAGCTTCACAAGGGCCGCGGCAGCCGAGTCACAACAGCCACACGGAAACTCATGGAAATTCAGGGGAGGAATATCGGATTTACGTATGACGGCGAGTCTTCTCCGGTATTTTCGGGCCTGGATTTTACCATAAGGGGCCCAGGCTTTGTCTCCCTTTTCGGCCTTTCCGGCTCGGGCAAAAGCACCCTGGCCAGAATTATAGGAAGTGAGTTGGAAGCCAGCGAGGGAACGGTCCGGATAACCGGGGCAAGCAGGATTCTTTACTCGCACAACAATGAAAGGCTGCCCGGCTGGTGCTCCCTGGAAAATCACCTTGCAAGCGTTACTCCGAACGGCCGCGCCCGCCTTTTAAAAAGGCTTTCAGTGGAATTTGGAGTGGAAAACCTGCTTCACGGCCGGTTTGCGGGGCTTTCCATGGGGCAGAAAAACCGGGTGAACATGCTGCGTTATCTTGTCCAGGACTTTGACATACTCATCGCCGACGAAGTACTGGCCAATGTTGACGAACCGACCCGAAACCACATTTTGAGGATAATCAAATCCACATTTCCGGACAGGACCTTCATCTACATTTCACACAACGCACCGGAGGTGGCAAAATTTTCAAGGACTGTTCTTGTCCTGGGGAGCGCGGGGAACCGTTCTGAGATTACGGAAATATCCGGTCTGGATCTGATATCGGACGACTCCGGGGCACGGGAATCTCTCAGAAAAACTGCGTTAAGGCTCCTGGAACTTGCCTCTGTCCATGACAGTGCCGCAATGACGCCCGGGCGGCGACAACCCAGTGTTTAACCGGCCATGTTCAAACGCCTGCTCCAGTTTCTGATAATATACACAGCAGCATTGGCGGCACTGTGGGCCGCAAAATACGGTGCCGGGCTGTCTGACTACCTTGTTCCTTCCCCCGGCGAAGTCCTGGATATTGCAAAACAGAAATCTGTCATCTACCTTGCGGCGCTGCTGAACACCACCGGGATTGCCACCACGGGACATGCCGCAGCGCTGCTGCTGGCCGTCGCGGTAGGCCTTGCGGCAAGCCGGGGCAATGTGCTGGGCAGCCTGGTCCGGATGGCGGCTTTCAATCTGCAGGCGTACCCGGTTGTTGCAGTGGCCCCCATCATCTTTCTTTTCCTCGGAGACGGTATGGCATCAAGGATACTGATTGCAGCGCTCATCTGTTATTTTCCGCTGCTTTTGAATTTTATAGGCATTTTCTCCCAGCCCGTGCCCGAAGTGGAACATTTCTTTTCAAATACCGGGCGCACAACATGGAAACTTGAAATCGGCATAAGATGTTTTGAAAACATGGACAAGCTGATAACCGTCACGGCAGGGAGCTGCACGCTTGCAATGGTCGGCGCAATAGTGGCAGAATTCCTTGCCGCCACCCACGGCATAGGATACATCATCAGAAAGGCGCTCTATCAGAGCAGCCTCGCCAAAATACTGGTATGCCTCTTTCTCATCGGCCTGGCATCATCCCTCTATCTCTCGGGAGTGGAACTCCTTGGGAAAAAGCTGAAACAGAGACTTGAAGGGTTGTAAAATACGGTTTACGGAAATTGGATTGCAAAAAGGGCTGGATTACCAGTTGCCCATACAGTAATGGAAGTAAAGTAAAACAATGGCATGATCCCGCGGGATGAAAAACAGTTTGCACTTTAACGCCGGAAATAAACGGATGACACAATGCAGAAAAAAATCCTGATGATAATAAGAGACGGATGGGGATACAGGGAAGAATGTACTGATAACGCAATTTGCGAAGCTCCCACCCCAAACTCCGACAGATACATGGCAACCTTTCCCAATACCCTCCTTGCCGCATCGGGCGAAGCCGTGGGCGTCCCTGAAGGATACCAGGGCAACTCCGAGGTAGGTCACATGACCATTGGCGCGGGAAGAATAATTTTTCAGTCACTTGTCAGGATAAACAAGGCGATAAAAGACGGTAGCTTTTTCAAAAATCCGGCATTTCTTGCTGCCATAGCAAACTGCAGAAAAAAAGGCGCGAAACTTCACCTTGCCGGCCTCTTGCAGACCCAGGGTGTCCACAGTCACATAGACCACCTGTTCGCACTGTTGGAGCTGTGCGAAAGGGAAAATTTTCATGATGTGGTTATCCATGCCATTACTGACGGCCGGGATGCCCCTGTAACAGAAAGTGAAAAACATATTGCAGACCTTGAGGACAGGCTGGATGCCCTTGGTTTCGGCACCATCGCCACTGTCAGCGGAAGATTTTATGCCATGGACCGGGATGAAAGATGGGACAGAACCCGCAAGGCCTATGAATGCATTGTCAACGCCAGGTGCGACAAACGCTTCTCCAACGCCCTGGAACTTGTCAGGCAGTGCCATGCCGCGGGCGAAATGGATGAATTCATAGTGCCACGGGCCAGGGAAGGTTATGCAGGATTAAACAGCGGAGACAGTTTCATCTTTTTCAATTTCCGCACGGACCGGACGCGACAGCTTACAAGGGCCATGATTGATGAGGATTTTCCCGGCTGGAAGCGCAAACCCCTTGACATACTTTTCGTGGCCATGACACAGTTCTATGCCGGGATGAACGCCAAAATCGCCTTTGAGGAACAGCAGCTGGCAAACCTCCTCGGTGAAGTCATAAGTAACATGGGGCTATCACAGCTTCGAATAAGCGAGACTGAAAAATATGCCCATGTGACCTTCTTTTTCAATGGACAGCGGGAAGAGCCCTTTCCGGGCGAAGACCGCATACTCATTAATTCTCCGAAGGTAAAGACATACGACCTGAAGCCTGAAATGAGCGTTTACGAGATAAAGGAAAGGCTGACAAGGGAAATTGCCTCGGGAAAATACGATTTTATAGTAACCAACCTGGTAAACGGGGACATGGTTGGTCATACCGGAATCCCGGAGGCAATCAGAAAGGCCGTGGCCGCGGTGGATGACGCGCTTGGAAGCCTGGTGGATGCTGGACTTGAACATGGATACGACATAATGGTGCTGGCGGATCACGGAAATGCCGAGGATCAGACACCACAATGGCGCACAAGCCACACCACGAATCCAGTGCCATTCATACTTGTTTCAAAAGATCCGATGCTGGAACAGGCGAAACTCCGGTCAGGCAGGGGGCTTGCGGATGTAGCTCCCACGGTACTCGACCTTTTGGGCATCGAAAAACCCGAAGAGATGAGCGGCAAAACCCTGATCAGCTAACTCGACACAAATATCTGCAAATTGTGGCGTGAATGATTGTGGCACAATAACCGGAGTATTCTTGATACGATACTTGACGGTTTCAGGCCTGCAAACCGAAAAGCTGACTGCATGCGGCAATGCATGCCACACCTGAAAACCAGCCAGAAGAGCAGACAGGCCGGTATTTAACCGGCCTTGACCTGTTACTCCCTGACTTGCTGCCAGAAAAGCGACTGAATAACATCCTTTATGGATGCTTCAAGATCAGGGGTAATGTCATGAAATTTCACCCCCATAAAGTACTTTAATCCCTCTTTCCTCACCCACCTGACCGTTCCCCTGATCTTTGTTGCTTCTCCTATGGGCAGGACAATGACAATCTCCGTCCCTCTCGGAAGCCCCCTGAGTGATTCAATCTGCATTCCGCCAAGGCTTATGTCCCTGATTTCACCTCTGATAAAGATATTGCCATCTGAAAAATCGACCAGCGCACTTTGCTTAAGTCTTTCATGACGCCTTTTGTCCACGTTAAAGCCCGGAATCATATCATTTCCTTTGTCATAACAGGGTTACCCGGAGAAACTTGTGCTACTGTCAAGCGCTGGACCGCCATCCCATTTTCCAGATGGGCACATCATGCAGAAATCTGCAAATTTATACAGCAGCCTAAAATTCTATTCGGCATCAACAAGTCTGGTCATGAATTCACCAAGCCTGTAACAGATATACCCGAAAATCATACCGAGGACAGCCCCTCCCGCAACATCCAGCGGGTAATGAACGCCGAGATATATCCGTGACCAGCAGACAAGCAGCGCCAGCAGCATGACCCCTGTTCCGCGCCATCCCTGCCAGGCGGTTACAAAACCGGCGGCGGTCCACAAATTCATGGCATGACACGAGGGCCATGAAAGGGTTCCGGCATGCGCGGCCCTGAAGGCCGGAGCGGTAACAAGCCATCGGTCCCCCTTGAAAACATGAATGCCATCCAGGATCTCGTATGGACGCGGCCTGCCCAGAACGGGCTTCAGGCACCTTGCACACAGCAGATCACTGAGAAGCACGGCTATAATCGCGGCGCACCATAGCAGACGCTCCCGGCTGCTCCCCTTCCAGAACCTCCAGACCAAAAAAGGCGCCAGGAAACAGAGCAGTGACGAAAAATCCGAAAGCACCGGCATGACAATATCAAGCGCCGGATTACGGGCCTGGTTTATCCACTGAAACAATACGGCATCAGCCTTCAACAGGGCGGACAAATCCATAACTTCCATCTGTCTTTTGCAATTCATGCATTGCGGCAGCGCTCCCGGCGGCAGCGGCATGAAAATTGACGCCGTGATATGCGGCAAATCTGCGAGCCCTGCCGCCGCCAAGCGGAATGTCCACATTGCCGAGCAGATAAAAATCATCAAAACGGCCGGGCAGATCTCCTGGAACTTCCTTGTCCACATCGATTATAAACAGGACATCCCACCCCGACATTGTGTCAGGGACAGGCCACAGTTCGTACTGGGTGGTTATCCGCTTGCGGTTTCCGCTCCAGCGGTAGATCCGGGGATTGCCCGGCAGGTAGAACGCCAGCTCCGATGCGGTCTGCCGCCTGCGCGTCACCAGAAACGTCTTTTCAGGCGCCGGAAGCTTATGCCGGATATTTTCCACCTTTGCTGCCAGCTCTCTCCACCCCCTTACTCTGACCAGCGGATCAACAGCGCTTCCCTCAAGCCCCGCCAGGGGAACGAGCCAGGGGAGGGAGTAAACAAGGCAGGCAAGCGCAGCACCCGTAGCAACCGCGGGCCTGACCATGCCTCTCATTCCCTCGAGCATCCCGGCCATGCCGCTTTTCCCGTAATACCACCCGGCCACAAGGACAAAACCTGACATATAAAAAGGGGCAGGCCAGTTGGCATTGACACGCTGTTTCAGGCTGAGCAGGGTTACTGGAACCAGCATGGCAATGCCGGTCAGACAGAGCAGGAGCAGGCGGCACGGCCAGCCTCCGCCAGACAGTCTCCGGATTTCAGATGCCCTGCCACCAAAGGCCTCAGGCAAGAACCGGCACAACATCACAAGCCCCACCCCTCCCGTGGCATAAACAAGCAGACAGGTAAGCGGTGATAGTACTCCGAGCTGTGAGCCTGCGAATTCCGCAAATGTGCGGAGTGAATCGAGGAATGTCCTGCCGGACTGGTGAAAATGATGGGCGGTATGCTGCATGGTTATCCAGTCATGATGCATATTCCACCATATTGCGGGCGATAGCAACAGAATGGACACGGCGGCAGAGAGCCATAACCTGAATGAATAAAGCAGATGCCGGGTACGGGGATGAAGGGCAAGGGCAATTATTGCCGCGGGCCAGAATGCCGCCATGGTCTGTTTGGCAAGAAGCCCTGCTCCGGCAGCCAGGCCTGCGGCAAGCCACCAGCAAAACGCCCGGCCATCATCCGCGCCAGGAATGCACTCCCTTCGCATGGCCTCCCAAAGAGACATCGACGCGGCCCCCCAGAAGAACAGCAGCGGGGCATCAATGGTCATGACAAATGCGGCAACCGACGCACCGGGAGAGCAGGCGGCAAGCAACAGGGCCAGGAGCCCCGCACGGCTCCCAAACATCGAGTGGGCCATTCGCCAGCAGCAAAACAGGGCGCCGGTAGCCAGGATCGCCGCTGGAAGCCTTACGGCAAATTCGCTGTTTCCCAGCAGGAAGGTGCTTGCAGCCATTATCCAGGCCACCATGGGAGGCTTGCTGTAATATCCCCAGTCAAGCCGCCTTGACCACTCCCAGTAGTATGCCTCGTCAGGCGATAGCTCCAGGGGCGCAACCCACAGGTAAAACACCCGGAAGAGAAGAAGGGACACAAGCAGCATTGCGGCCCTGGCATCCGGAGACAGACCGGCCTGAACAGCATCCATGCTGACCTGCAATTCACCTGCCCCATGCCCCTTTTTGACCCTGCGCATTGGAGACTTCATGACTGAAACTTCTTGTACCCTCCCGTGGAATAAATAATGCCTCCCAGGAGGCAGACAGCCACCTGAAGTGAAAAAAAGCCGAGACTCACCATCAGTGCTTTACCCGGGGGGACACCGTATATGCCCATGAAGTAGACAAAGCCCCCCTCCCTGAGGCCAATGCCGTTGAAACTTACGGGCAGGAGCGTGAGGAGCCCAATCAATGGAAATGCCGCACAGTAGAAGGCATCAGGAATTTCAACATGCATTGCCCGGCCAAGCACAAGGCATATGACAATGCAGATTGTCTGCAGAACAAGTGACAGGGAGATACCAACGGCCAGGACTTCGGGATGACGCCAGAAAACCAGGACCGCATCCATTATTCTGCCCAGCATGGAACCGGGCTCCGGCCGGATAATCCTTTTAAGCACCGGACTGAAAAAGATAAACCCGAGCGCGCCTCCCGCCCCTGCCAGCAACAAGGCGGGAAACGGCGCTGGCAGGATGCCCGGGGAAAAAATGACCGCCCCGGCGCCTATGAACATCAGGGAAGAAAATCCGAAAAACCTGTCAAGCAGTACGCTGTAGGTAGCCAGAAGTTTTCTGTTCCTGTTATCCCCCCTGGCCAGAAAGAAGACCTTCAGCACATCGCCGCCTATGCCGGTAGGCAGGAAAAGATTGAAAAACATGCCGGAAAAATAATAGTTGAAGTAACGCGCCCAGGCGCCGTCAAAACCCAGGGCCCGAACAATCCAGTACCACCGCACACTGCTGAGCAGCTGTCCGGTGACGAGCATCAGGAAACATACGGGCCACAACCACGATGGAACGGCCTCCGCCGCGGCCCTGATCTGCGCAATATCCGCCCTTGAAAAAAACCAGGCGAGCAGCGCGGCGCTTACCCCGAGCTTCAGAAGGACTTTAAGCCATTTCACTGGCAGATCTCTCTCACAGTATAAATTCGCCTGCCGGTTGATTCATAGTAGGTTCTGACAACCAGTTCCGCCAGCAGCCCTATGCCTGCCAGCACTATGCCGGTAATGATGAGCAGGACCCCGAGAATCAGCAGCGGCCTCCCTCCTATGTCCTGGCCGCGCCCGAGCTTGAGCCATGTAAGATATGACTCTATCACGAACCCGGCGGCAAAAAGAAGCCCGCCGGAAAGGCCGAAGAACTGCAGGGGACGGGTGGCAAACTTCTGGAAAAACAGCATCAGGAGCAGATCCATTATCACGCGGTAGGTCCTGCCGATGCCATACTTGCTGGTTCCTGCGCGGCGCGGATGATGAGTCACCTCCACCTCGGCTATTCGCGCCCCGTAGAGAGTCGCAAGGACCGGAATGAAACGGTGCAGCTCGCCGTACAGCAGCAGGTTTTTTGCAACATCCCGCCTGTAGGCCTTGAGCGAACAGCCATAATCATGCAGCCTCACCCCCGTGCTCCTGGCTATAATCCAGTTGGCAATAACTGACGGGAGCCTGCGGGAAACAAGCTTGTCCTTCCTCTCCCTGCGCCATCCACTCACCACGTCAAACCCTTCCTCAAGCTTTTCCACCAGGCGCGGAATATCCGCGGGGTCATTCTGGAGATCGCCATCCATGGAGACCACGATCTCCCCCCTGGCATGGTCAAACCCTGCTGTCATTGCGGCGCTCTGACCAAAATTGCGCCTGAACAGCACGGCCCTGAGTTCCGGACAGGCCCTGCAGAGCCGCCTGATTATCCCCGGGCTTCCATCATCACTTCCATCATCAACCAGGACAATTTCAAAACTCCGCCCAAACGGCCTCATGACCTCGACAATCTTTTTAACCAGCAGGGACAAATTGGCCGATTCATTATATACAGGGATAATTACAGAAATTTCCGGTGCCCCCCCGGGGTCTGAATTAGGACTCGTATCTGACATTTCCTTATCCGATTTTCTCACTGTTTTTTACACCTTGCCGCCGGAAACCGCCCAACATCCCAGTTATAAAGAGGAGCAACCATGCAAACACTCTCGTACATAGCCTGGGACAGCGCATACAGCGTTGGCTACACCTACATTGACAACCAGCATAAGAAGCTAATAAACATTGTCAATAACTTTTACAGTGCGGTAAAACACGGAAAGGGCACTGACATTGTATATCCAATACTGAACAAACTTGTTGCATACGCGGAAGAACACTTCAGGGACGAGGAAACCGCAATGGAAAAGGCAGGCTGCCCGGAAAGCCTTATAGCGGAACACAAGACGATCCATGAAAAACTGTTCAAGGCGATATTCGATGTTGCCGAAAAAACCACCTCTTCCCAAACCGGCGAAAGCGGCGCCCTCATGGAAGTTGGGGCCCTGCTCCAGACCTGGCTCATGAACCATATCCTCAAGGAGGATATGCAGTATGCCCCATACGTCCGCAAGCTGAAAGGCCCGCTGAGAAAGTAAAGAAACCGTACTTAAACATGTAATGTCATTCAACATGCCGTACTACACCAGCCATGCCCGATGTCCTTGTCGGGCCAGAAAGGCCCGGGCCCTTGTGCAGGCGGATTTTGTATCATTTGATGCCTGAACGGCTTTTGGGTAAACTGCGGGTAATGGAACCCGACCCCGGCACAATAAACAGCGGCAAATGCGACAGGAGACTGATTCCGCCTGCGAGGAAACTGATCCAGGCTGCCTGGACACTGTTTTCACTCTATACTGGCTGGCAGTTTTACAGATTCTACAGCTGGGCACTGCATTACACTGACTACACCCCCCGTCCTCCGGCAGTAGAGGCATTCCTGCCGATAGACGCGCTCATGTCCCTGAAAAGGCTCATAATGACCGGCTCATGGGATCCGATACATCCGGCCGGTCTTGCCTTCTTCATCGCCGTGCTTGCAGGGGCCTTTTTCTTCCGCAGGGGATTCTGCGGCTGGGTATGCCCCGTGGGGCTGCTCTCTGATATAACCTGGAAGGCGGGCCAGGCCATGAAAATCAGCTTCACCGCTCCAGCATGGCTGCGCTACCCGCTCCTGTCAATCAAATATATACTGCTCGGATTTTTCGTATGGATTATCCTGTTCAGGATGGATAACGCATCCATCAGCTCCTTTATGCAGTCACCCTATAACATAACGGTAGATGCAAGAATGCTCGAGTTCTTCCTGCATCCATCACCCGTTTCCACACTTGCGGTTGTGGCCCTGGTATTGCTTTCTTTCACCACAAGACACCTGTGGTGCACATATTTATGTCCCTACGGCGCGCTGCTGGGACTGATTGCAGCATGTTCACCCCTGCATGTCAGGCGAAATCCCGGGCTGTGCCTTGAATGCCGGAAATGCGAAACCGCCTGCCCGGCCTCAATCAGGATATGGAAAAAACAGAATGTCAGGGCGCCTGAATGCATCGGTTGCCTGGAGTGCCTTGCGGCATGCCCGGAAACAGGCTGCCTGGACACGGCGGCGGCTGGACAGACAGTGCCTTGCTGGGCCATGCCGGCAGGCGTAACTGCGATTATAATTGCAGTATGGCTTGCAGCCCTTTTGACCGGTCACTGGCACACAACCTTGCCTGACAATGTCTTCAGGCTCTATTACCTGGGATTTCTTGCCGGATGACCCTGAGTTTGCGTACTGAAACCACCTGCCCGCGCACTTGATTAACGGATTTCCATTCAACCACGGACGGCCACCATGCAGAAAATTCTGATTGTAGATGACGAGACCACTATCCTTGAAACTGTAAGCGGGATACTGGAAGATGAGGGATTCCTGGTAAGGACCGCGGAAGACGGGCCCCAGGCGCTCAGGCTTATGGAAAATGAAAACCTGCCCGACCTCGTACTGCTGGACATCTGGATGCCGGGCATGGACGGCCTTGAAGTGCTTGAAAAGATGAGGGAACAGTGGCCCCATGTGCCGGTTGTGATAATGTCGGGGCACGGCAATATTGAAACCGCGGTAAAGGCGACAAAACTCGGCGCCTATGACTTTATTGAAAAACCCCTGTCTTACGAGCCCCTTATAGTCACATTGGGCAATGCGCTCAAATTCCAGGCGCTCGCAAACGAAAATGTCATTCTAAAGGCCAAAACAGAGCGCGGAGTCAGGGAGCTTACGGGCATCAGCCCTGCCATCAGGAACCTGCGGGACCAGATAGCAATAGTGGCGCCTACAGAGGCATGGATCCTGATCACGGGTGAAAACGGAACGGGCAAAGAGCTTGTGGCCCGCACGGTTCACTACGCCAGCGCCAGAAAGGACAAACCCCTGATTGACGTCAACTGCGCCGCCATCCCTGAAGAACTCATAGAGAGTGAACTCTTCGGCCATGAAAAAGGCGCATTCACCGGTGCGTCCTCAATGAAACGGGGGAAATTTGACCTGGCAAACGGGGGAACACTCTTCCTGGACGAAATTGGAGACATGAGCCTCAAGACCCAGGCCAAGATACTCAGAATCCTTCAGGAACAGCAGTTCAGCAGGGTGGGAGGCAGCAAGACCATAAAAGTTGACGTACGCATAATCGCCGCCACCAACAAGGACCTTGAACAGGCCATTAAAAAAGGGGAATTCAGGGAAGACCTTTACTACCGTCTCAACGTGATCCCCATTGAAGTCCCTCCCCTGCGTAACCGTCGTGAAGACATACCGCTTCTTGTAAATGAATTTATTGAAGAGTTCCGGAAAGAAAATATAAAGGCTCCCGTGCGCAAGGTGAGCGACCAGGTAATGGAGGCGCTTCAGCAGTACGACTGGCCTGGAAATGTCCGGGAGCTGCGCAACATCATAGAGCGCATGTTCATACTCTCCGGCAAGGAGGAAATAACCCTTGAGGACCTGCCATCGGGATTCGGACAGTACCGGGGCGCCAGGGCAACAAGGGGCAGCCAGGCCGTCCGGCCCGGACAAACCGCCCCCTGGCTGCAGTGCGGTGACTTCAGAAAGGCGAGGGCAATGTTTGAAAAGGAGTACCTTACCCACAAGCTCATGGAACACAGCGGCAATGTCAAGAAAACAGCCGAGGCCATTGGAATAGAACGGCGGCATCTGCACAGAAAGATCAAGAGCCTGGACATAACGCTGCCGCGGCAATCCTCCCCATGCGATACTCCGGCCTCAAACATGGCACAATAGTGACATAATATTTGTTTTCGGGTTTGAACATGAAAAACAGGTAGCGGAGACCCGGAACAGGACAGCAACCGGGCGGACGGGTGGTGCCAGGCACATCCGGCCCCGTACCCATTAAGGAGAACAACAGCCAATGAAAATCAAGAATAGATCTTTTTCCTGCTCGTCAGCCGCAGTGACTCTGTTACTTATCCTCGCCGCTTCAACGGCCGGGGCATGGCAGTATGATTATGGCAATCCCACTGCCTACGAACAACTTCACCTGGAAGCAATCAACAGGGCCAGGGCCAATCCCGCTGCGGAAGCGGCTGCATTCGGCATTGAGCTTAACGAAGGGGTGGATGGCAGCACCATCAGCAGGACCGCAAAACAGCCGCTGGCCATGAATTCCGCCTTGCTGGCCGCCGCTCGCGGCCACAGTGCCGACATGCTGGCCAACAACTACTTTGACCACTATTCAATGGATGGTTCTTCGCCCTTTGACCGCATGCGCGAGGAAGGTTACAGCTTCTTCACCGCGGGAGAAAACATTGGATTCATGGCTCATTATCCCGACAAGCTCGACATGTCATATGTCGCACTTAAACTCCACCGGAACCTGTTTGTTGACGAGGACATACCCGGCAGGGGACACCGGGTGAATATCCTGAATCCCGACTTTCGGGAGATAGGAGTGGGGCTGCTGCATGGCGACTATTACGATTCCGGAGAATATTATCCGCATGCCTACATGCTTACCTGTGACTTTGGAGCAAGAAACGGGCTTCCTCCCATAGTGACGGGAGTGGTTTATGAAGACAGGGACAATGACGGGACGTACGATGCGGGCGAGGGGATAGGCAATGTAAGCATATATGTTGAGGAAACCGCTGAAATGAGCCGCACCGCTACTGCTGGAGGCTACGGGATTCCGCTTTCCAGGGGGACCTATCACCTCAGATTTGTCCATAACCCGCTTGGAGAGGTGAAAAAGACCGTATCCTTGAAATCAGAAAACATCAAGCTGGACGTGCTCGCCTCCGAGTTCGGATCAGCGGCGGCTTCGCTTGAACTTCAGGTAAACATCAACCGGGTTCATGCCGGCAGTCATCTGGTAATGCAGGTTTCAAACACCATTGAGGGTGATCTTTATGTCTTCGCCATACTGCCTTCAGGCCATTTCTTCTGCCTTGCAGGGCCTAACCGGCTGGCGGCCCTTGACACCCTGGCCCGGTTCCCCCATGAAGGCGGCACTGCCCTTGACTTCGTCTGGCCTTACGCCCCGGAGAGCGCAGGTA
>JALVQQ010000157.1 GCA_027025395.1 Deltaproteobacteria bacterium
TTTCAGGACTGAGTCATAAACGGGTCTTTGACCCGTATCCGGACTTTCAGTCCTTGGTTTAAACCCATCGGCTTACAGCCGGTGGTTGTTTAGTTGATAAAACCCTCCGCCACTGGCCCGCGGCACCACAAAAAAACAGCAGGCTAATTGAGTTCATCGTCCTTCCAGTATTTGGTGCCCTGAATGGTGGCCTGGGCGGCAATGCCATTTTCAGTGAGCTGGTACAACCTGACCCCAGGGGCTATCTCAATGGCTGCGGAGATTGCCCCGCCCTTGTCATTGGCCCTTGCAGCAGCATCGGCCTGCCCGTGGGCGCTCCATCCATGCTCTACAAAATTATTAAAAGCATCCCGGCTGTAAAAGACAAAAATGCCCCGGAAGTCCTTGACACCAAACCCCACACCAACACCACCGGACAGCATCTTCATGTATATGTCCTTTCCCGTGGTATTGTCATGGGCCACTCCGTAACCATTGCCTGTGGAGACAAGAAAGACATTTATGCCAACATTACTGAACACCGCGTAACCCGCGGCGCGACTGATCTCTTCACGGGCAGATGGCACCAGTTTGTACAGCTCGGCAAGGGTCTCGCGCCTCATTTTATTTATTGCCCTGCGCTTTTCCGCCGGGTTGTCACCCTTTGCCCCGAAAAAACCTGTGAGAAACACGAAAAAAAACAGTCCAATGACAAATATGGATAAATTTCTTTTCATAACGCACCCTGCCTGATTAATTTTTGAGTGACATGGAAAAGAGGAGACCTGACTCGGATATGTGGTACACAACCAGACACAATTTCAGGATAGCCCAGAAACAGACACTGTTCAACCGATATTCAGTTTTACCCCAACGAGATTACAAATACCGGGAAACATGCTCACACCTGGCCATACCTTCAACCACAATGCTGTCACCATCCTTTTCAACAGTTTATTCCTGCGGTATTGTACGGAAAACCTTGTCCGTCAATTCCCCTTCCGGAGTAGCATGGCCTCCCTTCATGAGTTAAATGGACGGCAATGAAATTGAATATCTTCAAAAGACTCTCCCTGTTCCAGCTTGTTATAACCAGCCTTGTGCTCGGTATTGCTGCCGGCATCTTCTTTGGCGAACCAATGGGCAAGCTTCAGATACTGGGAGATATCTACATAAAACTCCTCCAGATGACGGTAATACCGTATATCCTGGTATCACTCATTGGAGGCATTGGCCGGCTTGACAGCCGCATGGCAAAGCTCCTTGGGATCCGTGGCGGTGCTTTAATACTGACCCTGTGGGGCATAACAGTCCTGACCACGCTCTGCCTGCCCCTGGCATATCCGGACTGGAAATCAGCATCTTTTTTCAGCTCCCCAATGACAGAGGCCGGGAAGCACATGAACATCCTTGACATGTACATCCCGGCCAACCCATTCTATGCCCTGGCCAACACAATTGTTCCGGCCGTGGTGATTTTCAGCATATTTCTTGGCAGCGCCCTTATCTCTGTCAAGAACAAGGACTATCTGATACTTGACATGCAGAGCCTCAGTGATGCCCTGATGAAGATGGCGTCAATGGTGGCCAACACGGCCCCAATCGGTATTTTTGCACTGTCCGCGGCTGCCGCAGGAACCCTTCAGATAGACGCGGTGGCAAGGCTCCAGGTATATCTTTACGTCTATCTTGCCGCCTGGCTGATAATTGCCTTCTACACCCTGCCAATGCTGGTGGCACGAGCCACCCCCTTCACCTACCGGGAGGTGATAAAAGAGGCAAGGCTTCCCATGATAACTGCGTTTGCAACAGGCACGGTACTTGTTGTCCTGCCCATGATAGCGGAAAAAACAAAGGCGCTTCTTGAAAGACACCGCCTTGACAACAATGCATCCCGGTCTGCCATAGACGCACTTGTGCCCACAACCTACAGTTTTCCAAGCGTTGGCACGGTTCTTGGCCTGGGTTTTGTCCTTTTCGCAGCCTGGTTCGCAGGCTCACCCCTGGGTATTTCCCACTACCCGGAGTTTTGCATAATGGGCATATTTTCAGCCTTTGGCTCCCTGGCCGTGGCAATTCCCTTCCTCCTGGACTACTTCCGCCTGCCTGCAGACCTGTTCCAGCTCTACATGCTTGGAAGCGTGTTTACACTTCGTTTTGTCACTGCCATAGCCGCGATGCACGGGGTCGTAATATGCCTGCTGGTAACCTGTGCAATACTCAACAGGCTGAAATGGACAAGAATACTGGAGGTCATGGCACTAACCCTGGGCATTTCAATAGCCGTAATGACCGGGCTTGGCATTTTACTTGGCAAAACCATCCATTATGACTATGCCGGATACAAACAGCTCATAAACAAGGGACTCATAGGTCCCCTTGCCCAGGTGAACAACGATGCATCACCTGCCCCGCTCTCTCCTCAAGAGATGAAACGATGCCGGATAGATATAATCCGGGAAAGGGGCAGTCTGCGTGTGGGGTATTCAAGGGACCGGCTGCCCTTTGCCTTCAAGAACCAGGAGGGCCAGGTAATCGGCTACGACATGGAACTGGCACACGCACTGGCAAGGGACCTTGGAGTCAGGCTGGACATAGTGAGGATTGACTGGCCAGACATGGAAAAGGAACTGGACCAGGGACGCATTGACCTGGCGGTTGGAGGAATAACCATAAGCCCGGAACGGGCGCTTCGGCTGCAATTTTCCAGGAGCTATCTTGATGAACTCCTGAGCGTTGTTGTACTTGATTACAGGAGAGATGAATTTTCCTCCTGTGACAAGATCCGCTCCATCAAGGGGTTGAAACTTGGCGTGACACCATTCCGTTACAGGGAGGGAGCCGGACAGCGCCTGTTCCCCAACGCGGAACTTGTCATAATAAAATCACCACGGGAGTTTTTCAGGGGTGAATACCCCGGGGTAGATGCAATGCTGTTCACGGCCCAGACCGCCACGGGCTGGACCCTTGTCTATCCGGAGTGGACAGTGGTTGTCCCCAGGGGACTTGACTACGAGTGTCCAATGGCTTTTGCCCTGCCGGATGACCAGGAACGGTGGAAAGGTTATATCAACTCCTGGCTTGAGACACGAATCAAGACAGGACTTACCGGGCAGGCATACCGGCACTGGATACTTGGGGAAGAGCTGAACCATAGGAAGAAACGCTGGTCGGTGATCAGGGATGTCCTGGGCTGGGTTGACTGATAATCAGTCCGGGGGTGACGTTCAGGGTCAGTTGCCGCCAAGGAGCGCAGCGGATTGGCGGTCAGGGGAAGCGGATTGTGTACGCCCGTCATGGGCATGAGCTTATGAGGTGAAAGTGCTCTGGAGCTGAACTGCTGTTCGGCGTAAAATAAATGGAGCAAGGAAATGTGTTTATTCAACACTCAAGTTTCTGAGTTGTTTTTCATGCACCTAACAGAGGACAACATGATAACATAGTCAAATAAATCGTGAAAAGCCTTTCGCTTTCTGATATATCGATAAGTGTAAACCAGCAATACTAACAGAAAGGAAAGGCTTATTTGAACATTACTGAAAAATTTCAAGTTCAACAAGAGATAGACAAACTGGATATTAAAATTGCCAACTTCATCAAGAGTTTTCGAATTGGCACGCTTCTCAATAAGAATGGTATCCGAAAACAACGTGGGATCAAGCCTTTGAAATTGTTTAATGCCATTTTTATGTTGCCATTTTACGGAGTAAATTTTTCCAGGGGAATCGTACAAAATGATAATCTGGATTTCAAAAAGGATACAGCATATGATTTCTTGAAAAATCCAAGACACAACTGGCGATGTTTTCTGCTTGCATTGGTTGTGCAGGTTGTCAATTTCTTGTAGTAGTTCCGGATAATGATACTTTCCGGTTATTCACGTTTTTGGTAGTATGCCTGAAATGGCAAGTCAAGACCAAGCCCTTCGGGTGGCTTCGCCACTCTTGACTGGCCATTCATACAGACTGAACCTTAGAGTGGTGCCGGCGAGAGAGCGGCAACTCTCGCCTCCGGCGGGGCTCATGTTAAAGGGCTCTTAATTTTTTAATGCTGCAATCTTCCATTCCTGTCGCCTCAATATACGTCCTGTTTTCAGTTTTTGCTGCCTTTCGGCAAGCCGCTTTGCAATATGCTCATCTCCCTTGAGATAATCAGCAGGCGTCAAATACTGTAAGGATGAATGCAGGCTGTTGTTATTATAGTCATCGACATATCTGGCAATTAATGTTCTTGCCTCATCGAGGCTTCCCATTGCCGTGCGTCTTACACATTCACTTTTTAGGCTCTTGTGAAAACGCTCCTTTTTGCCGTTACTTTGGGGATGGCGTGCACGAGTTTTACTGTAGATTATATCCCGTTCACGCAGGTATCGCTTAAATTCTCCGGCAATATACCGGCTCCCGTTGTCTGTTATAATCCTGGGTTTGGCATGTCCTGATGGCAGCTTTTCCAAAGCCCGTTCTACCACTATCTGTACATCCGCAGTGGTCATGTCTGTTCTGATTTCGTGATGAACAATATAGCGCGAATAACCATCCAGAACCGCCATGAAAAAATAGTCTGTGCCAAAAATATTCAAAGACGCTATGTCGGTATGCCATTGCTCGTGAGGTTTTTCAGGCTGATCAAATCCCTTCTTTGATCCACTGCCTCCGGCTGTCCATTTGGTGGTCAAACCCTCTGCCTGCAGAACCCGATATACCGATGATGGTGATACTGCTACTATATCTTCATCCAGCATCATATATGCAAGGCGTCTGTAACCAATTTCAGGATGAGCCTTTTTATATTGCACAATGGCCTGCTTCTCCCATGGTAACAAATTATGAAACTTGGGAACTTTCCTGATTCCTGTTTCCTCCTTGCCGCCATGTTTGGCCCACCTGAAATATGTTGCCTTGGGAATGCCAAGAATTCCAAGAGCATCCTTCACCGGAAAGCCCGCTCTTTTTTTCAGGTACTGAACAGCGGCCACCACCTCTACAGTTACCTGGGGCGCGACATGGTGGCCGGAAAGACGGCCCCAGGATCTTTTTTTAGCCGTAAAACCTCACTGGATAATTCTGCAACCACTTCTTGCAGTTCCATTATCT
>JALVQQ010000158.1:0-3834 GCA_027025395.1 Deltaproteobacteria bacterium
CATCATCACCTGTCCTCGTGGCCTGAAAGAAGCGGGGAATCTCTTCAAAAAACCTGTGAAACACTGTGGGGTCCACAGCCTTTATCCGCATTACGATCTGGGCCATCTCAATTACCGACTCATGGCCACGTTTTATGATGCCCCTGATGAAGGGAGGGGCAGACTCGGCGGTAATCCTGTCCTCGCTCTTGTAACACACCCTGCCGCACCGCTCTATCTGCTCAAGCACGCGGCCTGTCCTGAAATAATCATCAAGCACTTCAAAATGTGGAGCTATTACTTTCATGAAATCCCCCTGCTTTACAGTTTTACCAGGAACAGCCCTTTACGCCTCTACGCTGCCCTGAATTGGCGTTCCGGAACGGTAACAGTTACAGGCATGCCGACTGACAGCGGCGCGGTTGTCCGTGGTTATCTGATCTGGAGTAACAGAATCATCTGCCTGTTCCCTTCGGATCAGCACAGGGACCTGAAAAATTTACAGGTCCGTTGAATAAAAGGCCTGATACGCCCTGTATGACATGTAGAGATCGGCCTTGTGAGCGATCTCATAAGGGGCGTGCATACTCAGAAGAGGAGGGCCCGCATCGACAATATCCATGCCAAGCGCCGCAAGGTACTTTGCCACGGTTCCACCTCCACCTTCATCCACCTTGCCCATTGAACCTGCCTGCCACCTCACCCCTGCGGCATCCCAGGCCCTGCGAATCAGGCTGACGTACTCGGCACTGGCATCGTTGGCGGCATACTTGCCCCCGTGTCCCGTATATTTCTTCAGGCAGATGCCATGACCTGCCAGCGCGTTATTCCGCCTGTCATGCACCTCCTGGTAGTCCGGGTCAACGGCTGCGGTTACATCTGCGGAAATCGCCCTGGTGGATGTCATGGCGTTCAGAAGTGCGCCGGGGTCTGCGTCTGTACCTGCAAGCCGGAAGAGATCAAGATAAATCTGCTCTATGAAACGTGACTTGGCCCCGGTATTACCGTCACTTCCTATCTCTTCCTTGTCAAGGAAAAGGGCCACGCAGGTGGAGGCGGGGCTTTCAAGACCGAAAAGGGCCTGCATTGATGCAAAGGCACAGCTCCTGTCGTCCTGACCGTAGCCGCATACAAATGCACCATCAAGACCGGCATCGCGGGCAGGGCCGGCTGGCACAATCTCCAGTTCCGCACTTATGAAATCTTCTTCAGTTATGCCGTACCGCCGGTCTAATATCCGAAGGATATTGAGTTTTACCGCATCTTTTGTGTCCTCGGGGCCATTAACGGGCAGCCCGCCGACCAGGAGATTCAGCTTTTCAGCCGGCACGGCCTCTCCCACCTTCTTGCTTCCCTGCACCTTGCGTGAAAGGTGCGGAAGCAGGTCATTTATCATGAATACCGGGTCATCCGGTTTCTCACCAATGGAGATTTCCACCTTCCTGCCTGAACCGGTGAGCACTACTCCGTGCATGGCAAGGGGCATGGCGACCCAGTGGAACTTTTTGATCCCTCCGTAGTAATGCGTCTTGAAAAAGGCCATTCCAAGCTCCTCGTACAGGGGATAAATTTTCAGATCAAGACGGGGAGCATCTATGTGGGACGCTATGAGACGTATATCTCCGGGATTGCCGCTGCCGGGCACGGCAAGGGCCGCAAGCTTGCCCCTGAAGGTCCAGAAAATTCCCGGCGCCTTTGCGGAATTCTGGAGAGAGGCGGCTTCCCTGAAACCCCGCTTGATCGCCTCCTTCCTGATAAAATCCACCGCCTCCCGCTCGGTCTTTACGGTTGAAATGAACTCGCGGTACTCCTGACACCACCGAAGGGCCGCCTTCCTTTCAGAAGCCTTTATGGACTGCCATACGGGTTTACGTTTTGATTCGAGCTTGTCACGGAGCTTCTTTACTTCAGACTTTGAAAGTTTCCTGTCAGCCATACTGTTTCCTTCGCCGGCAAGTCATCCAGCCGCACGGGATTGGAACCTCCGGCTTGCATTCGGGTTTTCTGAAACAAGCACACGATGATTTGCTGTAAACCGGGAAAATGCGCCTGTGAGTTAATCACAAATTATCAAAGGGGCGGACAAAATACAACAACCCTGATCCGGAGCCGGAAACCGACGCAGGCCGGAGGCAAAACGGAAAATTTTCCTTGACACTTTTCCCGGCTTATTATAGAAATCCTGATGCTGTTCGCTGCGGCAAGGCAGAAAACTACAGATGCGTAAAAAAACAGGAGCGTATTATAATGAAAACGCCTCTTCCCAAAATAGATGAAATTGAAAGAAAATGGTACGTCATTGACGCCAAGGGCCTGGTCCTTGGCCGCATGGCCACTGAAATAGCCGTGCGCCTGCGCGGCAAGCACAAGCCGGTTTTCACTCCTCACCTTGATACAGGTGACTTCATTGTTGTGGTAAACGCAGAAAAGATCAAACTTTCCGGCAACAAGCTCAACGACAAGATGTATCACAGGCATACCGGCTATATGGGCGGCCTCAAATCCATGAACGCCAGGACCATGCTTGAGAAAAAACCGGAGGAGGTTATCAGGCTGGCTGTAAAACGCATGCTGCCAAAGAATAAACTTGGACGCAAACAGCTGAAAAAACTCAAAATCTATACAGGTCCCGAACATCCACACCAGGCACAGATGCCCGAAGCCCTTGAGCTCAGGGCCGCATGATCACTGCTGCCTGACCGGAACACCAGAACACGAAACAGGACAATCGAAGGACAGGACAACGATGGAACGATACTACGCCACAGGAAAAAGGAAGAGCGCGGTCGCCAGGGTATGGATCTCCGAGGGCAGCGGTAAAATAACAGTCAATAACACCGACTTCGACAACTATTTTGATATAATTACAGCAAGGCTTGTTGTTGACAAGCCCTTCGAAGTGACAGACACAAAAGACAAGATAGATGTGTTCGCCACAGTCAAGGGCGGGGGAAAGAGCGGCCAGTGCGAGGCGCTGAGGCACGGTATTGCAAGGGCACTTCAGATCATGGACCCGGAACTGCGCATTCCCCTCAAGAAGGCCGGTCTCCTGACCCGTGACGCAAGGGTCAAGGAACGCAAGAAGTATGGTCTTGCAGGCGCCAGGAAACGGTACCAGTACTCCAAGCGTTAAACCTGCAGCACAGAAAGTCATTTCAGGGAAGGTGCTTGGTGTACCTTCCCTTTTTTTATGCCTTTCACCCCCTGAACAGATGGACTGACATGGCATGGGCGCATCGTTCCGGCTGATGCAACATGCCCGGACGTGCCCGCACAGGCCGGCCGGCCTCAACCGCATAACATATCATGCACTCCATCTCTTTGAAGGAATCTGTTGATGAAACAGCAAAAAGACAGGATACAGGTAGCGATCGTAGGTGCATCCGGCTATACCGGGGTTGAGCTTCTGAGGATACTCAAGCTTCACCCGTTTGCCCGGGTCGCCGTGGTGACATCAAGGCAGCATGAAGGCAAGGAGGTTCAGGAACTGTTTCCGTCTCTTCACGGATACAGCGGCCTGAAGTTTACCGCCCCTGACCTGGACATGATAAAATCCGAGGCACAGGCGGTTTTCACGGCTGTGCCCCATCAGACCGCCATGGCAATAGTGCCTGAATTTGTTGAGGCAGGGCTGAAGGTTATAGATCTTTCAGCTGACTTCCGCATAAAAGAACGGGAGGTGTATGAAAAATGGTATCAGGAGCACACTGCCCCGGCGCTGCTTCAGGAGGCGGTCTATGGCCTGCCTGAACTCTATGGAAGCCAGGTTAGAAAGGCGCGGCTTGTAGCAAACCCCGGTTGCTATCCCACAAGCACCATACTTCCTCTGGCTCCGCTTCTTGAGCAGGGTGTAGT
>JALVQQ010000158.1:3844-5066 GCA_027025395.1 Deltaproteobacteria bacterium
GGGCAGGGCGCGGCGCTGCTGTCGCCACGCTCTACTGCGAGGTAAACGAAGGTTTCAAGGCATACAAGGTCGGTACCCACCGCCATACCCCGGAAATTGAACAGGAACTGTCCGCCGCCGCCGGATCAGAACTTGCCATTAACTTTACTCCGCACCTTGTGCCAATGGACCGGGGCATACTCTCAACCATCTACTGCCGTCTTTCAGATCCCGCCATGCCCGAGGCGGAAGTCAGAAACCACCTTCAGGATTTTTATAAAAATTCCCCGTTTGTGCGTATCCTGCCGGAGGGACAGTTCCCCAATGTACTCAATGTAAGGGGGAGCAACTACTGTGACATAGGCGTCAAGGCCGACCAAAGGACCGGCAATCTCATCCTGGTTTCGGTAATAGACAACCTGGTCAAGGGGGCCTCGGGACAGGCGGTTCAGAACATGAACCTGATGTACGGCATGCCTGAGACCATGGCGCTTGAAGCCGCCGCACTCTATCCATAAGGAGGCATCATGACTGCACCATCCTTTCGCCACAGCACCACCTTCTCGTTAAAGGACCGGGACCTGCTCCTGCTGCCCTGGCTTGACAAAAAAACGCCGTGTTTCAACTGCCAGCGCCTTGAAACTTACAACAATTTCACCACTGCCCCGGATGAAGAAGGCGGCTCCCTTACCCTTTTTGCCGGAGCGATTGATGGAAAACGCATCATGGCAAGGGCTGTCAGGCTTGATGACAGTACGGTCGGCAGTAAAGAGTGCCTGAAAAAGGCCGTGGCAGAGGCGGTTTCCCTATGCGACAGGGAACAGCTGAAACGTGTTCAGGTGATTGTGGATGACTCTCACCTTGAGATGGTGAGGGCAGCTCATGAAGGGGCCGTGCTTGGCGGATACCGTTTTGACCGCTACCTTTCCAGGAAGAAACCGCTTCCCCAGGTGGTTGCTGTCACACAAAAGGGGCTGCGGGGCATCAGGAAACAGATTGAAGCGGATGCAGTCCTTTTTGAAAGCTGCAACTTCGCCCGTGACATTCTTAATGAGCCGCCCAACAGGATAAACCCTGTCTCTCTCGCCAGGCTATGTGAGACCAGATTCAGGGATACCCCTGTAAAACTCTCGGTGTGGGATGAGAAGAGGCTAAAAAAAGAAAAATGCGGCGGTATTCTGGCAGTGGGCCAGGGTGCGGAGAGCAAACCACGGCTTCTTGTAGGTGAATACAGGCCTGAAGG
>JALVQQ010000159.1 GCA_027025395.1 Deltaproteobacteria bacterium
CATCCTCCTTGAGTACACCGATATTTACCTTGGTGCGTACAGGCACAGGGGTTCCGAACATGATATCGGAAAGCTCGGTGGCAATCATGGATGCGCCCCAGCCGTCCGCAAGGGCGGTGCGGGCTGCATGGTGCAGGATACTTTTGTACTCCTGGTCAACACCCATGTGGGTACGGTGCATAAGCTCAACAACTTCCCGGTCAACACCGCGGGGCAGGACATCAAGCTCCTTCCATATCTCCTGGCGGGGTGCTGGAGCGCGCTTCATGAACTCAAGGACGCCGGTCTGCTGACCGAACTCGGCAAGCATCTTTTCACCAACCTCTATGGCAAGGTCAGTCTTGTCCTTGTCTGCCGGGTCAATGCCGATTCTGCTGGCAGTTGCCCTGAGTTTTTCCTCATCCTTGATCTCATAGGGGGTTTCGCCCCTTGCTGTCTCGAGGAATGCCATGGCAACGCCGCGGCCATGATCCATGTGCGCGGCGGCCCCGCCTGCAACTATTCTTGCGAAATTTCTGGCAGCAACGGTTGAAGCATCGGCGCCGCAAACACCGATCATTGAATCAACCCCTTCAATAATCTGGCACGGCCCCATGTTGCAGTTACGGCAGCAGGTCCCGCCCTTGCCGAAGAGGCATGGGTCAACGCTTCTTGCCTCAACCCTGTGGGCTGCTGTAATAACGCCTTCTGCACATGACTGGCACAGGACGTCCCTGTTGGCCTCACACTGTATGCCGGGACAACCGCCGTTTCCCTTTTCAAAGCGTTTACGTGTATCCATTCGTGTTTCTCCCTGGCCTGCGCCCCCTTTAATGTTTGAACCGCTCAAGAAATTCTCAGGGCCGCGGCCTTAGAATATGTATGAATATTTTCCTGTCTTTAACGGACAGGCACACAGGGCCCGTCCTTTCAGTTAAACTGTTTTTCAGGCAAGCCCTGCAAACTGCTTCGCCGCCTGAACAGTATTTTTCATGAGCATTGTAATGGTCATGGGTCCTACCCCGCCGGGTACAGGGGTAATGGCCGAGGCCTTCTCCTTGACGGCATCGAAATCCACATCACCACACAGAATCGCCTTGCCCTCTGCTGTCTTGCCGATACGGTTTACTCCCACATCAATTACCACAGCGCCTTCCTTTACCATGTCGGCGGTGATAACCTTTGGACGCCCTGCGGCAACTATGAGTATATCAGCCCTCCTTGTATGAAAGGCCACATCCTTGGTACGGGTATGACAGAGGGTAACGGTTGCATTGCCACCATCGCGCTTCTGGAGAAGCAGATTGGCGATGGGCTTTCCAACTATATTGCTCCGGCCAACCACAACAGCCTCGGCACCGCTTGTCTCCGCGCCTGAACGGATCAGCATTTCAAGAATCCCGTGGGGTGTGCAGGGCAGGAAACACTGCTCGCCAATCACCATCTTGCCGACATTTACCGGATGGAAGCCGTCAACATCCTTATCCGGATTGATTGCATAGAGAACCTTGGCCTCATCAATATGCTTGGGCAGAGGAAGCTGAACCAGGATGCCATGAATCGCATCATCATTATTATAG
>JALVQQ010000160.1 GCA_027025395.1 Deltaproteobacteria bacterium
CTGTGGCATTGCCATCACCATTTCCATCGGCAATGCGCGGGTCGCCTTCGAAGTCTTTGGATGAGAGTCCTGGGGCGCTGTTGAGCCCGGCATCTATGCACGGGGAACTGGAAGTGAGGTGGAAGTTACCACTATTTGGATCTACCAGTTTGGGATCCTGCGTCAGATTCGAATTATGTATGTAGTTGTCCGTGGCGTCTATAAAGAGATCGCCTGAATCCCCTTTGGTAAAATCCGCATGCCTTCCGATCAGATTATTGTAGAGTTTTACCTGGGCGCCCTGATTGTCGTTATCGCCATCCGCCACTATATGAATTTCGTTGCCGTTTGTACCAAGTGAGTTCGAACGGTTTCTGTAAAAAATGTTGTTGTACAACTGAACCTTGGCGTCATTCCGGGTCACATTGATTATTGACCCAGAAAGTGCGGTATTTTTGAAAACTGTATTGTTGATCAATGTGATATTGGCAGCTTGTCCATATATGGAAAATGCATTGCCACCACCATTTGCCTCGTTTTTTGCAAAGATATTCCCTTCGATGAGCAACAGTCCATCTTGAAGTTCAACATACAGGCCCCCGGTTCCTGTGGCCCTGTTTTCTTGGATGATATTTTTACTGAGGGTAATAGAGCCATCCTCGTAGTCTGAAATGGCGATGGCACCTCCCCTGTAGTCAGACTCGTTCTTTAAAAAGGTATTCCCTGTGATCTCTACTGTGCCGCCATACGTAGCAACCGACAGTGCGCCGCCTTCACTCGGGCTGAAGTTTTCCCGGAAGGTACTGTTTTTGATGGTCAGTTGCCTCTCCGTGGCCCTTGCCCATACGGCTCCTCCACCATAAATACCTGCATTGCGGAGGAATTCACAGTTTGATATTTGAACCGCGCCCTCATCGCTCCAGAGGTATAGGGCGCCCCCTCTATTGTCAGCAAAAATACAATTTTTTATCGTAATGTCAGTACGTTGTGTCCTGGCCTGCAACGCGCCTCCGTAGCCACTGCTTTTTCCCCTGACGAAGTCGATGTTTTCAATGGTAATATCTGAATCATCGTCGTTTTGGTCCTCGTTCTTTATCTTCAAGATGGTAAAGTTTCCATCTGCCTCGAACCTTGGTCGAGTCGAGGCCGTCTGGCCTACAATTTTCAATGCTCCGGTATCACCATAGTTCAGCGTATAGGTGAGGGTTGTCTTTATAGTATAAGTCCCTTGGCCCACATAGATTACGTCGTCTTCTCCATTGTCTTTAGCAATGGAGACAGCCTGGTCTATGGCACACGGGTCTGTGGCGATACAGACTACTCCTGAACCGCTAGATGAGACATACAAATCCCGGGCCATGGAGTAGTTGCCAACTACAAGTAATCCCAGGAGAAAAAATACGGTGGTTATAAAGAGTCTGTTCATGAAAACCTCCGGTTTTCCTTGATGGCTTTTTATCATTGCCTATTAGTAATTGTAATCATAATCCCAGGAAGAAGACGGACTTATGTTGTCAATTATTGACATGCTGGTTTCATGCATGGTGTTCATGATGTTACTCATGGTGTTTAAGTACATGGGGTCATAGCCTGATGATCCAGAGCTGTTGTACTGCCCCGAACTGTACTCTGAATAGCTTGGCATGTTGGCACCATAGACATTGTAGAGTGTGAAAAATACGTTTCCACTCTGGTCTGTTTGGATTTGGAAGAAGATGTTTTCGAAAATTTGCGGCTGCTGCCCTTCGAGTAATAGGACCACATAGGGGCAATAGATAACGCCATATTGTGGAGCAAAAAGGCTGGAGATATACCCGGTGGGCTCCTGGATCATCTTATAGTTGGTCAGCAAGAATATTAAATTGTTTGGATCGATGAGCTTTGCAACTGTTGATAGGTAATACATTGAGTTATTCAAAGAGAGCGCCAGTTGCGGTATATAGAAGTAAAATTCA
Organism: Deltaproteobacteria bacterium; assembly: GCA_027025395.1. GTDB lineage: Bacteria > Desulfobacterota > Dissulfuribacteria > Dissulfuribacterales > QOAL01 > S144-17. Next base: position 1,935 of record JALVQQ010000160.1, read on the forward strand.
TTCTGATAGGGAAAGAGGAGAGGGATGTAATCTGCTGGATCAACCTGAGAGTTTCCTGCAGTGCACCCCTGTTTGGAGAAAGTGCCTGACTGCCCCCATGAAAAGGAGCAGCCATCTATGATGGTTGCAGCTGGATATTGCTTGCCTTGCTGTGAAGTGAAATAGATGCTGGAGCCCTGATCTGAATAAGTGCCGCTGTCATAAAGCTGGTTTTGTATATATAACCCCCATTGTCCATTTTGGAACACAACAGCCATTCCCTGCTGACTCTGTGAATAATAGGTCCCTTCCTGAAAGGCATTTGCAACAATTGGAGTGATGAGGAAAAAGAATAGGACAGAAATGTTCAGACTGTGTTTCATTTAGACACCCCCATAATATTTATTGTGTTAGTTATATTATAATTGCTTGACTAAAAGAATCAAGACTTTGATTTGGTGGAATAATATTTAGTGGCGCAATAAACAGAAGGCTCTGGAAAATCCGTTTGGTTTTTTGATATTACCTAAATACTGACGGACCCGTAAAAAGTCGGCAACGGACTTGGGTGTTTTTCAGCAAATTATGAGCGCAGGAGGTTTTGGTTTATTTCTTTGTCAGGTTATGGTCTCAAGACCTTTATTCAATAATTACATTCAATCTGATTTTTGAAAAATGAATAATCCTGACCGGTCAGGAGGTACAAATGACACGTTCCGGGAACAATCCGGTTGTCATGGCCTCAGTAGCGGCTCAGAAGCGTAATTCGCCTGTTCCCATTTTTCCTCCCGTTTTTCCTCTGTTGAGGTGAACCACGCGGCCCTTGAACTCAAGTGGGACCCCATAAATTCATGGTGGCCAGGCTACAAATTCCCGGGTGATTATCATTCGCATAACTTACTGCCTGGCGGCAGGCAGGGATACAGGGAGATCGAGCGTGATGGACTCATGAATTTCAGTGACGGGTACATTGCAGCCATAACCGAAGATGCGGACTATTGGCAGGATATGGCTTACAGGATCGGCCTGGTGACAACCGTGGTTACGCTTGGAAGACGCACGGCACTTGACCCGCGTCAGGAAGGAAGTCTCAATCAGGTTCACCCTTGGGAATTACCGTATTTGCATAAAGGGATATCACGTAAGGTACGGCAGCCGGAAGGGAGGAGCAGGGGCCATTGTGGATGATTCCGTGGCCCTGATATGTCCTTCACTTGACGGCATGAGGGAACATGCGCCTTTTCGGAAGGTACGTGGACGGTGTCCACCAGCCGGGTTGGGAATAGGCCTGGGAGACAGTGAGGCCCGGCCTGTCTGTTCAGGCGGACTTGCCTTCCATTTCAATTAACAGGATAGATGCCAGACGGGGAAAAATCTGCCCACTGCCGCCGGAAGGACTGGTCCGGGCAGGAGTATCCCACGCTGCTGCCGCCTGGAAACAGGGCTGAAAGATCAGGCAGGATGACTTCTGAGCCAGACATAATATCCCGTAATAATTAACCTTGCTGTCGAACCATCATATCTTTCGCGCCATTTGTGGCAGGTCTCGGGCCATATTGGTATCCCTTTTGCTTTATACAGGCCAGGAACCCGCTCCATACTGAATAAGCAGACAACAGCTGCCGGACCTTTACGCAATGAGAAAAAAAAATAACACAACAGCTATGCGGATCGCATTTTCACTTCTGGTATTTTTTACACTTCTGGCGCCTGGCCTTCCCCGGGCCGCCCGTCTGAAGGATATTGCTGCCCTGCAGGGCATGCGCACCAACAAACTTTATGGCTACGGCCTTGTTGTGGGGCTAAAGCGCACGGGAGACGGCACCCAGGCAAAGTTCACAATTCAGTCCATTGCCAACATGCTGGAACGCATGGGGGTCAACTTTGATCCCAATGCCGTGCAGGTAAAAAATGCCGCGGCGGTCATGGTAACCGCGGAGCTTCCGCCATTTGCCAAAAACGGCCAGAAGATAGATGTCAATGTCGCCTCCATCGGCGACGCAAAGAGCCTCCAGGGAGGCACGCTGATTCTAACGCCGCTCAAGGGCCCGGACGGAAACATCTATGCGCTGGCACAGGGCCCTGTCCTTCTGGGCGGCTACGCAGCCTCTTCAGGCGGCAGCTCCTCAACCAAGAATCATCCCACTGCCGGAAGAATCCCCAACGGCGCCACGGTCGAGCGGGAAGTGCCGCACAATTTCAACAGCCAGGACCATGTAATGCTGAGCCTTTTCAAGCCTGACTTCACTACGGTGGCCCAGGCGGTTGATGCAATAAATGACACCCTGGGAGGTGATTTCGCCCAGGCCATCGATGCGGAAACCATACGCATAAACATGCCAGTTGAATATGCGGGAAACGTGGTGGGACTGATGGCGGCCATAGAAAACGTCGGGATTACACAGGAGCAGAAGGCCAAGGTCGTGCTTGACGAACGCACCGGCACGGTTGTCATGGGCAAGGATGTGCGCATCTCCACCGTGGCCATCTCCCACGGCAACCTGAGCATAAATATAAAAGAGAACGCGCAGGTCTCACAGCCAGGAGCGTTTTCCGGCGGACAGACAGCCATAACAAACCAGCCTGAAATATCCGCAAAGGAAGAGGGGGGGGAACTCATGGTGCTCAAGGCAGGGGCGAGCAGAGGAGAGCTGGTTAGCGCGCTGAATGCCGTCGGCGTAACCCCGAGAGATCTGATTTCAATAATCCAGTCCATAAAGAGCGCCGGGGCGCTGCAGGCTGATCTCGAAGTAATCTGAGCCTGCGGCTTGAACCGCGCCGCGCAAGGGAGACAGAACAGAGATGCTGAAAATATCACCCGTACCTGAAAAACTCCTGGTTTCACCCGTGGGGACAAGGGCGTCAGCCTTGCGGACAGGGACGCTCCAGGAGGAGACAGCCATGCGGCGTACAGCGTCAAGGGTTGAAAATGCAGAAAATGACCAGGAGCTCAGGAAGGCCTGCGCCGACTTTGAAGCCCTGTTTCTTCACAAGCTGCTGAAGGTCATGAGGCGGACTGTTCCTGAGTCCGGCCTCCTGGACGGCGGGCTTACCCAGGACATTTATACTGACATGCTGGATGAGAAACTTGCTGAAATCGCTGCACACAAC
>JALVQQ010000161.1 GCA_027025395.1 Deltaproteobacteria bacterium
CCTGTACGGGGACATTTTTACAGACACTACTGAATTCATGAAGATTGAATCGGGTGATGTCATACATATTGACGGGCTCCACTACCTGGTCCTTAGGGACGAGGCAGAGAGAAGTTTTGGCATTGAAGACCCGAAATACTGGGTCAAGCGCTGTATGGTGCTTGAAACCGGGGAACGCAGGATACTGAAACTCGTCTTTCATGAACGGTTCACGCTTCCGCTTGGAGAGCTCAGGATAGAATGCTTCCGCAGCCCTGAAAAAGAGGCAAGGATACTCGATCTTGTACGGGGTGATATGCGTTTCATGCAGGGGATCACCAGGCGGGATGCAAAAGGCAATCCCGTGCGCATCATAGAGGTGGTAAGCGGCAAACGCCTTGACACCTCCGTAGCCGCCATGGCAGTTGACACGAAAGAATACTTTTTCAATGTTTTCCCTGAAATACTTGAAAAATTCATTGATGCATGCCTGGCAATCGGCTTTCTGCACGCCAATAACGAAATCCATGGAGATATAAGGCGGGATCACCTCTGGATAGAGCACAAGACCGGTCTCTACAGGTGGATAGACTTTGATTATACCTACGATTTTGAAGAGAGTCCCTTTGGGCTGGACCTGTTCGGCCTTGGCAGCCTGCTGCTATTCCTGGCCGGAAAGGGGCTCTACACTGTACACAACCTTGCGGACAGGGGATTTTCAGATTCCGTGCTTGAGGCACTTGAGCCCGGTGACCATTCACTGCTTTACAGAAACCGCATAATGAACCTCAAAAAACTCTTTCCGTGGATACCGGTGGAACTGAATAATGTATTGATGCACTTCTCCGTCTCATCCGAAGTATTTTATGAGACGGTAGATGAATTTCTGGATGATCTCAAGCCCTGCGTGGATATAATAAGGGGCTGTAACAGATAGAGGTGGCAAAATGAGTTATAATTTCAAGAAAATACTTGTTGCGCTGGACGCATCGGAAAATGCGGAAAGGGCGGTGGATTACGTTGGCGAGATCGCGGGTTCAACGCCCGGATTTGAGATTTTGCTTCTTCATGTTCTCAGGCCGCCGAACAGGGATCATTTTCCATCTGAAGAGTTGTGGAGACAGGCGGCTGACGAGGCTGAAGAAAGGGGCAGGGAGATTCTGAGGTATGCCGCCGGCCGCCTCGAAAAAAAAGGCATGAGCAGCCATGCGGTCAGAAGCAAAATAACAAGGACCGAAGGCGCCAGCATAGCAGCGGAAATCATGAAGATGCAGCAGGAAGAAAAATGCGGCACGGTGGTTGTTGGCAGACGCGGCGTCAGCAAGGCAGAGGAATTTCTCTTCGGGAGCATTTCAAACAAGGTTGTTCACTATGCAAGAAACTGCACCGTGTGGATTGTGGAATAAGATTCCGGAATCTCCAGGCCGTAATTGCTGGGCCAAGCGTTCAACCTATGGTGCGCGAGCGAGGCAGCGGCATGGGAGGCATGTCTCAAAAGGAATTAATATTTCCCAGACTGCCCAGGCTTGCGGTGCTGCCTATTCCTTTCAGGCCGATGTTGAATGAGATGCTTGTATCGTCCCTGTTATTGCTGAGCAGTCCGGTAAGTGACCAGCAACTGCCCTGATAGGTCAAGGCGTAACGTGACTGTATCTGGGAATCTCCCTCAAAATCCTGGTTCAGGCTGAAAGCAAACCTGACTGACGGAAGCAGCACCATGTTCATGTCAACGCCCACCTGATTCACATCAGTGATGTGATTGTATCTGTAATAGAGGTTCAGCCTGTCGCCGGCGCGGCTTGACACATTTGCGGTAACATTGTGTGTTGTGAATGCCGACCTGTAGTGATTGAACCTGCTGTCATAGCGAAAATATAGCCAGTGCCACGGTTTGATCTCCAGTTCCGTATAAAGCTCCGACATACTCTCATCAGGATTATCTTCAAGCGTTGGCACTGCATGGAGCGGCTCCTTGACAAAATTGAAGCGCTGGACCAGATCAAGGCGCACCATGTCACGGTATGAAAACTGTCCGGTGGCCCGGCGGCTTCTTGTTGACAGGAAAGTGAGCAGTGATATGGAGAGCCTGCTTCTCTGGGGCAGCCTGTCAAAACTGTCGATGCAGGGCAGATCGTCCTGGTCCACGGCCGGCTGCAGTTCATAAAGCAGCCTAGGCCTGAAGGTATGCCTCCACAGGGCGCCGGAGGCCATCCTGAAGGTTCTGCCGAATGTCTTGCTGGCATCCGCTGAAAGCCTGTAAAGGAGGCGGTTTCCGGTATCAGACGGTCTTTCTGTTTCGGATTCTCCCCCGGTCCAGTAGGAGGTGTTTATCAGCCCTGCATTGAACACCACATCCGCCCAGCCAAGCAGGTCAAGCGGCATCATTATATTGGGATTGATATTGAACCGGGACTCCCTTGTACCGGACTCACGCCAGTAATTTGTAAAACTTGCATTATAATCATAATACAACGGTGTATTGAAAAGACGCCGCTTGAAGCCCGTGGCCATCACGGATGGCAGGGTCTGCACAGTGTACTTTCTCATGCCTGTATCATGATTGTCATTGTACTGGGCAAGGCCCGCCACAAACTCATCGTCAAAATTACGGGTAACCTGGAGCCTGGACGGACGTATGGCGTCGGTCCTGTACGCAAGGGAACGGTTAAAATATTTCTTGAATACGTTATTTGATGCGGAAAATCCCGTGGCGCCTACATTAAATTCCTCGGTATAATCCCTGTCGCTGACCAGATCCAGATCGAGCTTTGCCTTGAAGCCCCAGGGCAGCCTCTGGTTCATCTTGCCCCTTATCCACCACCTGAATGAATTGCCCCTTGTATAACCATCGTCGTTATAATCGTTATCCGTCTCCTGATCATAAAGAAAATTATACCGGAATACAGCCACATCCTCGTCGGAAAACACATGCCTGTATTCAAACCCCTGGAGAAATCCCCTCTTGGTCATGTAATGCGGGTAATAAGTAATATCCATGCTGTCATTAAGCACCAGGTACAACGGCACGTACAGGCCAAAACCGTTTCTTTTTGAGGAGATGTAGCCGGGAATGAGCACTCCTGTCTTTCTGTACTTGTTCAGGGGAACAGATGCCCAGGGCGTATAGAATACAGGCCAGTCCTTGACATCAAAGGTTGTATGTTTTGCAATGGCGTTTCCGTTGACCGTAAGGGTCAGGTCCCGCGCCCTGATCCGCCAGGCCTGGTCAGGAAGCCTGCAAGTGCTGATTGTGGCGTCAATCGCATGATACTCCTCCGGCCCGGTCTTGGTTATGCTGTCCGCAGTGATGTACACATTGTTCCGTTGCAGAAACAGCTCGGCCCCCTCTATCTCTCCACGCTGTGTGTTAAGTTCAAGCCTGCCGGACTTGCCGCGAATAACGTCCTTTTTCATGTGGATTACCATGTGACCGCTGGCCCATATCACGGAATTCTTTCTGTCATACACCAGATAGTCGGCATAGACCCTCATGTCACCATTGGTGACCTTTACATCACCTTCCCCCATGACCACATTGGACTCGTGATAGAAAGTGAGACGGCGGGCCTCGATCCGCCATGTTTTTTTATTATTCGGCTGCTCGGTCAAGGCGGAGTCTGCTGCATGGGCAGGTGTCATGGCCAACCAGGCGGACAACAGGCAGACCATGCCCATAAAAAAAATATTGATTGCGTCCGCCCTTTTTTCTGATGAAAGCCCGGTTGTATTTTCCATGCCAATACCGTTTGATTATTACACCTTTGCCTGACTTGCTGGAAAGTAGCATAGAGAAGCCATGCTTTCAATCACTGTTACCACGTTACCATTTCCCCCGCCGGCGACTCAGCTGAGCCTGGACCTGCCGGCCCCTTGGATTACATGATTTCTCCAGAACATCAGGGTCATTATGCGCACAAGCATTGTAAACCGAAGCGGACAGGTATGATAGGTTACCCTTCCCTCCTTTACCGCCCGGATTACGGAAACCACGTCAGGCTCCGCCTCAACCTCTGACCAAGTTGTTCCGAACTGCCTGCGCTGATGCGCATCTGAAGTGCCTACAAGAGGAATGTCATTGGCCTGCGCTGTTTCTATCGCCTTCCGGTTAAAATTTATCTGTCTGCACCAGAAATGTGACACTTCAACCGCATCAAACAGCGGCATGTTTTTCAAGAAAAGTCTTCCCAGGGCCACTCTTCCCGGATAGAACGGATGAGGCGCGATGACTATATTGTTGCTGTCCCTGTACCTGCGGAGATCCTGAAGTGTTCCCACGGACATGTCGGCAAAGCGGAAATTGAGAAGCAGCACATGCCGGCCCTGGATTGTCGCCTCCATGCCAGGCACCAGCACAATCCCGCGCTCACGGGCATAATCAGCAAGCCATTGAGACCATGCATTAAAATTGTGATTCGTTATGGCAAGAACGCCATAATCCCGTTCATGCGCCATGTCCACAAGTTCCGTGGCGCTGTAGCGGACAAGATCTTCCGGATCTTCTGAAGTATGGATATGGAAATCAGCCTTCAGCAATGTGAATATGCCCGTAAGAGCCTGCGGGTATCATGATAGTGGATAACTTTCATTAGAAACCGCGTCATGCGGCACGCCTGCGCCTGCCGTGTGCCGTTGATATTCAATAGGGATTTCTTCGAAACCCCATGCGGTAAAGTATGGGTGACAAAAGCATCTCCGATATTGCAAAAAGAAAAACTGCAAGCACTATATCCGGCCAGGAGAGACACAGACGCCCCTTCATGAACACAAGGGGTACCACGGCCTCGATGCCCTGATCAATACCAAGGGCCCTCGCGCCACTCGAGAGTCCAAGTCGGCGTTTTGCAAAACTGGCGGCCAGGTCGCCTGCCATTGAAAATGCCGCAAGCAGCATACCGTTGAATGCCCCGGCTGGAGTCAGCATGGCTGCAAGCCCGGTGCCCGTCACCGAGGCAACGATTCCACGCCAGGTCTTGTGCGGCCCGAAAAGCGGATTGCCATCGAACCATATAGCGCCAAAATCCACAGGCGTTTCAAAACGGTTTCCCATCAACTTGCGCGCGGCAATAGGCAGCGTATTGGCTACACCGAGAAGTAACAATATTAATGCTATTCTGTTAAGTGCCGGCAGATTTTCCATGACTCGCCTGACCGGGCCGGCGGCCTCCGCCAATGCCACAAGGGCCTCAAGGGCCGCCAGCAAACTTTTTCTTCATTACAATCAGGAATCTGAGCTGCCCTGAAACAGGCATCCTGGCCTTCACTGCCTCGGCTTTCCATTCATGCCGGGCCAGCCATTCAAGTGAACCGTCAAGTTCACTTGTCCCGGAGGGCCCCTTCATGGAGACTGCGGCACCTTCCGCGCCAAGGTATGCCCCGGACATTCGGGCCATTTCCGTAATGGAGCCTACCGCCTGACTTGTGACAATGTCAAAGGAGCCAGAGGCATCGGGGACATTGGGCCAGTCAGGAAGCGGCCCCTCACCCGCCCGGCCATGCAGCGCATAAACGCCTGAAAGGGCGGCGCCTGCAATAACATGATTCAGAAACGAAACACGTTTCCTCCTGGCATCCAGCAGGCATACCCGAAGCTCAGGCCTCAAAAACTTCAAGATAAGACCAGGTATCCCGGCGCCTGTCCCTATGTCAAGCAGGGTCTCAACCCGTGAGGGCAACCATCTTTCAAGGACAAGAGTATCACCGAGATGCTTTGCCACCAGATCCTCCAGCTCGAGCCTTCCAGTGAGATTGGTTACACGATTCCATTCGGCAAGCTCCTGGAAATAAAACCCCAGCCCTGTCAGGGCGTGCTCAAGCCTGGGAAGCTCGCCTGCCTGCCTGAGAAAATCCCTGATAACGGAGTTAATATGCTTGGTCTTCTGTTTCGTAGGCAAGGTTGGCAAATGAAGAAAGGTGTGCGACAAAGGCCAGGTGGACCACGCCGGTAGGGCCGTTTCTCTGCTTGCCGACTATAATTTCGGCCTTGCCGCGATTGGGATTATCTGCTGCCTTGTTATACACCTCGTCACGGTATATGAAGGCTATCACATCAGCATCCTGCTCTATTGCGCCGGACTCCCTTAGATCCGACATCTGCGGCCTCTTGTTCGGGCGGTCTTCCACCTTTCTGTTAAGCTGGGAAAGGGCTATGACAGGGACATTCAGTTCCTTGGCCATCGCCTTGAGAGACCTTGATATTTCGGATATCTCCTGCTCCCGCCTCTCAACATTGCTGCGGCCCCTCATGAGCTGCAGGTAATCCACCACAACGAGCCCAAGGCCATGTTCACTTTGCAAACGCCGGGCCTTGGCCCTCATTTCAAGAATAGGAAGGGCTGGAGTATCATCTATGAAAATTTTTGCCTCTGCAAGCGGACCAGCCGCGTTGATAAGTTTGGTCCAGTCTTCCTCGGAAAGAAAACCGGTCCTGACCTTCTGCGCATCCACCCTTGCCTCTGAACAGAGCATGCGCAGGGCCAGTTGCTCCTTCGCCATTTCCAGTGAAAAAAAAGCTGTTGTAATGCCCTGGGAGAGGGCGGCGTGCTGCACTATATTGAGGGCAAAGGCTGTTTTTCCCATACTGGGGCGGCCTGCAATGATAATAAGATCAGACGGCTGAAATCCCGCGGTGAGCTTGTCAAGCTCGGTAAAACCGGAAGGCACGCCGGTTATCATCTCACTCTTTTCAAACAGGGTCTCCACCCGTTTTATACTGGCCTTGAGAACACTCTTTATGGGATGGAACGATTTTTTTATTTTCTGCTGTGAAATCTCGAATATTGCTGATTCAGCCTCGGCCAGTATGTCGTCCACGTCTCCCGCATTCTCTTCGTAACAACGGCCCGCGATTTCCGCTGAAGCAGCGATCAATTTGCGAAGCAGCGACTTGTCCCTGACGATCCTTGCATAATATTCAATATTTGCGGCCATGGGCATGGTTTCCGCAAGTTCCGCAAGATACGCCGCGCCTCCAACGGCTTCCAGTTTCCCTGACGACGCAAGGGCATTATGAACCGTGACAAGATCCCGGGGTTCGCTTCTGTCAAAAAGCTGCAGAATGTGACTGTAAATTATGCGGTGTGCTTCCTTGTAGAAATCGTCGGGCTGAACAATTTCAACGACACGGGTAAGGGCTGAATCGTCTATAAGAAGACCGCCAAGGAGGCTCTGCTCCGCTTCGATATTCTGTGGAGGGAGTCTGAAACCTGATGCGGAACCGTTTTTTCTCGTGGGTGTCAGGGTCATTGAATCCGTATGGCATGCAAAAAACGGTTTCAGGCACGGAAAACTGAAACTGCCCGCATGCAACCGCCCGCAGGCTTTGATGCGCGAGCGGCTGCGGAATGCTTGCTTTGATTAAAGAACATTATCCCCGCAATACAGCAGGGCTTTTTCCAAAAACCGCGTGCCGGCCGCAGGAACCCGGGCCCAGGGCGGAACGGCCCGCAATCTGGCCTGCCTGCCCCGAGCTTCAGAACACAAATCCTGTTCTCTTGGCCATAACGCGCCAATATCAGGCACTGGCCAGCCCCGGAACCTGCTACTGCTCTTCCTGGCTCTCCTCCGGCACCACCCGTACCTTGAGGATGGCGGTAACTTCAGGGGCCAGCCTTACCGGAACCTCATACTCTCCAACGGCCTTGATGGCCTCTGAAAGCTGGATTTTCTTTCTGTCAATCTCATAGCCGTTTTCCTGAACCGCCCTGGCTATATCCATGCTGGTAACCGAGCCATAAAGCTTGCCTTCTTCTCCAACCCGTACGGGAATTTCAATATCCATGGCTTCAAGCCTGTTGGCAAGGGCCTCAAATTCCTCACGCTGCTTGGCTGCCCTTGCGAGGATGGCGTTAATGCGTCTTTCCATCAGGGCCTTGTTCTTTTTATCAGCCAGTATGGCCTTTCCCTTGGGGAGAAGGTAATTGCGAGCGTATCCATCCGCCACTTTTACTATATCACCGGCCCTTCCAAGGGAAGGGATTGATTCATTCAATATTATTTCCATTGTTCCCTCCTGATAAACAAATATAAAAAATTCTGAAGCCCAAACTCTGTTAATATCAAATTCCCCAACAGGCACACCCTCTGGCCGCCATGCGCGCAGGCACGGGACGTGTGGAAATCACTCCTGCTCTCTGTCAGCCCTGAACCGTGTCCTGAAATCCACCCACGTATCAGACAGCCCCAGCGCAACCAGCAATAAGAGTCCGTACCACTGCAAACCCACAACAATCCATGTAAACCACCTGAGCCATCTGGGCAGCCTGAATCTTTCAAACAGAAACCCTGCGGTTGAAATGCCTGAAATCATGTAGATAAAACTGATAACCAAAAGGGCATTCATCCCCATGGCACTGTAAAGCGACCGGGAAATGAAACATGCCGCGCCGGCGGCTATCCAAAACCACACAAGCCACTCTGGCATGCGCCATTGGGAAAAAGGCTGGATTCGCACCTGGACGGCGGTCATTCTTCCCGCGCAGCGTCCCAGTATCAGGGTGTTGATACAGGCAGCCGCAACCATGGTGGTCATGACCAGGCCGGGGAAATAACGTATTACCACTTCCCTTACCTGCTGAAACCACAGGGCAAGCTCTGGCGACAGGCCTGACTCACCGCTTCCCTTCAAATACATGTCAAGGCTTGCATCAAGCTGCCTTGACAGACCGTCGGTGACGAGGCGGTACCCCTTGGCCAGATCCAGGCCGGAACCGGCGGCGAACCCGGCAAAGAGGCAAAGGCACATAAAAAGGGCCACGGAGAGAAATATCTCGCTGGAGCTTCTGCCCAGTTTCAGGGTTTTAACCAGAACAAAGGTGCCGCCTGCCCCCTGCACCATCCACATGGCGGCATCCGGCTTGCCCGCCCAGATTGCACCGGCAAATCCTGCTATAAAAATTCCTCCCAGCAACCTTGTCACGCTCCAGGGCTCAAGAGGAAACAGCAGACATGCCGCCACGCCTGGGGCAAACATAACAAGCAGCGACTCACTGCCAGGCAGCGCAAGCGGCATAAGCAGCAGCACCGCACAGTAAAAAAGCCTCATCGAGATTCCCGCCAGGCGGATTCATCCCCTGCAGAATATTTGCTCAGGTCAAAACCCAAGGCCTCTCCCGGGGATTATCGCCTTGCCGGGCCCCGTTCAAGGGCATGATCAGAGGTAAAAGGCACCAGCGCCATAATCCTGGCATTCTTGATGGCGGTAGTAAGCTTTCTCTGATGCTTGGCGCACGTGCCGGTAATACGTCTGGGCAGTATCTTGCCATGTTCGGTAATGAAATGACGTATCAAATCAACATCCTTATAGTCCATTACCAGATTTTTGTCGGCACAGAAGCGGCATACCTTGCGTCTCACATAAACCCTGCGGCGTCTCTTGATCGGTCTGGTTGGTCTCTGCATGTTCCTACTCCTTTACCTCAGCTTCATCGGAAACTGATGATTCGTCACTGACTGCATCGGTTGAGGTTTCTGCTCCCTGAGCCGCCCCGGCGGCCTCCTCCTCTGCCTTTTCGGCAGCTTCACGGCGGGCTTCTTCAAGCACTGCGGGATCAAAGACATCATCCTTTTTAATGGTGACGAATTTCATTACACGCTCATCCAGACGCATGTTACGGGTCAGCTCCTGAATGGTTGAGCCAGGAGCGGCATACTCCATGACCACATACCAGCCCTGGGTCTGTTTCTGGACACGGTAAGCCAGCTTCTTGAGGGGCCACGGATCGATTTTCACGATCTCACCCTTGTCATCAGTGATTATCTGCTGGAATTTCAGGGAAAGTGCCTCCCTTTCCTCGTCATTGAGGTCAGGGTGCAGAAGGTATAATGTTTCATAGTGGCGCAGTTTCATTGCAGCCTCCCTTCGGTCGTTTTCTCTGGCCTGCAACCAAAGCATCCATTACAAAGGCCGCAGGCAAGGAGGAATTAAAGAAAGCTACTAATACATTGACAGCATTGCGGAGTCAAGTTTTTTGTATTTTCGTCCCGTGCCCGTATGCCAACAGGGAAGGCCCCCGGTGCATCAAACTTGCCAGGCCTGGGCCAGGGGAAGGCGGGAACCGCCATCACTGGCGATCCGTATTTTTGCCGCTTGAGAGCGGGAATGATGGCGGCCTGCAAACCGGCGCAGCCCAAAACGGAACAGGCCCAGGCCCTGCCCCTTGCACGATTCAGAAACCATACTTACTGTTTATACAGCGCAGTTCCATTCTCCTGACGCGCATATCGCCCTGGGGGGATTTTGCGTGTTACAGCATCATACTTCCGAGTTTTTCGCATCTGCTTGCATGGTCCCGTCTTTTACATGGCTGTTTTTCATTCTGTTGTGCAATGCCGCAGGGACCGGAAGCACCTTTATCAGGACGCTGCGCAAAAGAAACTCCAAGGAGCGGCATTTATGTCAACAATGAAGATAAAGATCGGCAGCGGGCTGAATCAACTTCGGCTGCAGGCAAAATACATGCTTGATGACATGTTCCGATTGCCAAGGCCCCTGGGCATCAACAGCGCGGCCTGGGCGCCTTCCATTGATCTTTATGAAAGTCCAGGCACTGTTTACATGGTAGCCGATGCCGCCGGCGTGGAAAGGCAGAGCATGGAGATAACCATAGAGGGCGGGCTGCTTCGCCTGGCTGGCCGGAGATGTTCTCCGGTGAACCTGAAAGGCAAATACTATCACCTGATGGAAATTGAATATGGCCCGTTTGAACGTCTCGTCAGGCTGCCCCACAATGTGGACCTGGACAGGATTGAAGCTCATTACAGAGATGGCCTGCTGGTGATCATAATGCCTAAAAAGGATTCACAGCCTGTAACCATTCAGGTTTCCTGACAAAGGGTGCAAATATCTCTCAGCCGGCACCCTTATAAAAACCAAACGGTTTGTAATGAGGTCGTAATTATGAACATGAACATAAAGGATTCCCGCAACCACGCGGAAGAAAATGAAAATATCACCATGACGGAACAAGGTCCAGACAATGAAGGGGATAACGGACTCATGAATACGGTCAAGGAGATAGCAATTCTTCCAAGCCGTGACATGGTTCTGTTTCCGCACATGGTTGTTCCCTGGATTATCGAGCCGCCTCATCTCGTTAAAATGATAGATGACGCGCTTGCAACCGACCGGACCATTGCGGTATTTGCAGAGCGCGGCGGCGGAAACGACAAAGCCTCTGAAAGTGAGGGGGAGGAGCCCCGTGTTCCCGAACTTCACGAAATGGGCACCGTGGGGCTGATCCTTCGCATGGCGAAAAATGACGAGGGACACGCCAAGCTCATTATCCAGGGTGTAACCAGGGCAAGGCTCAGGGAGATTACCGCCACCAGCCCCTATATAAAGGCCCGGGTGGAGCCGGTGCACGATGAGCAGGATACCGGCCCGGAGGTACAGGCGCTTGCGTTAAATGTGAAACAGACTTTTTCCAATATTCTTGAGCTTTCGCCAAACCTGCCGAACGAACTGGTCAATGTGGTAATGGGCATTGAAGATCCGGGTGTCCTGGCGGACATAGCCATAAGCCACCTGAACATACCTGTTGAAGACAGGCAGGCGATCTTGAAGACGCTGAATGTCCGTGACCGGCTTGAGGCCGCCCTTAAAATACTCTCGCAGCAGCTCGAGATGCTGGAACTGGGTCACCAGATACAAACCAAGGTCAGGAGCCAGGTTGACAAGACCCAGCGTGAATTCTTCCTGAGAGAGCAGATGAAGGCCATCAGGAAGGAACTTGGCGAAGGTGAGGAGAGTCCTGACGAGCTGGAGGAACTTCGGCAAAAGCTCAAGGAGGCCAGGCTGCCGGATGAAGCCATGAAAGAGGCGGAAAGGGAACTTGAACGCCTTTCAAGGATGCACCCCTCCTCTCCGGAATATTCAGTGGCCAGGACATACCTTGAATGGATGACCGAAATGCCCTGGAACAGGTTCACCAGGGACAAAATCAGCCTTGTCAAGGCTGAAAGGATACTTAACAAGGACCATTATGACCTTGAAAAGATAAAAAAGCGCATTCTGGAATATATTGCCGTGCGCAAGCTGAAGCCCGACGCCAAGGGACCTATCCTCTGTTTTGCAGGCCCTCCCGGCACGGGCAAGACCTCGCTTGGACGCTCAATAGCAAAGGCGCTTGGAAGAAAATTCCACAGAATTGCCCTTGGAGGCGTTCGGGACGAAGCTGAAATAAGGGGACACAGGCGCACCTACATAGGGGCAATGCCCGGACGAATAATTCAGGGCATAAGAAAGACCGGAGTGCGAAATCCCGTGCTCATGCTTGACGAAATAGACAAGCTCGGGACCGATTTCCGCGGCGATCCGGCCTCTGCCCTGCTTGAAGTGCTAGATCCGGAACAGAACTCCACGTTTACCGACAACTACCTGGGCGTGGAGTTCGATCTTTCAGGGGTTATATTCCTTGCCACGGCGAATGTGACAGATACCATCCCTCCCCCCCTCCTTGACCGCATGGAGGTGCTGGAGCTGAGCGGGTACACCACTGAGGAAAAGATCGAGATTGCCCGCAGGTATCTCCTGCCCAGACAGCTTGAGGCACACGGGCTCACCAGGAGCAACCTGACCATAGACAAGCATGCCCTTAAAAAAATCATATCAGAATATACCAGGGAGGCGGGAGTCAGGAACCTGGAGCGTCAGATTGCCGCAGTATGCAGGGCGGTTGCCCGTGAAGTTGCCTCGGGGAACACCCAGCGGGTGGTGGTAAGGGTAAAGAACCTGGAACAATATCTTGGAAAGCCCAGATTTTTCAAGGAGACACGCGACAGGACCGGGCTGCCGGGTGTGGCCACGGGGCTTGCCTGGACACCTGCCGGAGGCGAGATACTCTTCATCGAGGCAACCGACATGGCGGGCTCGGGCAAACTGACACTGACCGGGCAGCTTGGGGATGTGATGAAAGAATCCGCCCAGGCCGCATTGAGCCTGATAAGATCAAGGGCCGGCAAGCTGGGGATTGATGAGGAGATATTCCGGAAGCGGGACATCCATGTCCATGTTCCTTCTGGCGCGATACCCAAGGACGGCCCGTCCGCAGGAGTGGCCCTGACCCTGGCGCTGATATCGCTGTTTACGGACAGGCCCATCCGGCCGGATGTCGCCATGACAGGAGAAATAACACTCAGAGGCATGGTGCTTCCGGTTGGAGGCATCAAGGAAAAGATTCTTGCAGCCTACAGCGCAGGCATAAAGGAAGTACTGATCCCGGCCAGAAACCGGCGCGATCTCGAAGATCTGCCTGAAAACATCCGGGAAAACATGACATTCCATCCTGTCAGCACAGTTGACCAGGCCATTGCGCTGGCATTCGAAAAAGGCAAAAACGGCAAGAGCGGCGGCAGGAAATAGCCGCTGGTCCCCGGGGGAAAATATGAGCGCTTCATTATAAAATTTGCCTACGTTTCCGGCTATCCCACCGCTTCACCGCCCTGACACCTGATATTTACCGACTCGCAACACGGAATCGAAATTTCGCATGAAAAAGAAAAAAGACCGACACCGAAAAAAGAGACGAGGCCGTGTACATTCCAGGCATTCCGGTAGTCACGCCCCTCCCAGGGCCCCGGTCAAGCCCGAGCTGCTGGCTCCGGCAGGGACCCCGGAGGCATTCGAGGCTGCCATAACAGCTGGGGCCGATGCGGTTTATGCAGGTATTGGAAGCCTTAACGCAAGGGCATTTGCAAGGAATTTTTCCGTAAACGACATCATGGCAATGGCACGGTACGCCCATGAACATGGCCGCAGGCTCTTTATCGCCCTTAACTCGGTCATGAAGGAAGATGAGCTGCCGGCCACAGTGGAGGCACTGGCCGCAATTGAAGAGTCAGGCGCTGATGCAGTCATCATTCAGGATCTGGGTGTATGGAGACTTGCCAGGCGCTACTTCCCCAATCTCAGGCTCCATGCCAGTACCCTAATGACCATTCACAACAGTGAAGGCGTGCTGCAGGCCCGGAAAATGGGCTTTTCGCGGGTGGTGCTGGCCCGTGAGATGACACTCAGGGAGATAAGAGAAACCGCCCGCAAAACCTCGGTGGAGCTGGAGGTTTTTATCCACGGCGCCATGTGTTTCACCTACTCCGGGCTCTGCATGTTCAGCAGTTTCCATGGCGGCAAGTCAAGCACCAGGGGACGGTGCGTGCAACCTTGCAGAAGGATATACCAGTGGGCAGGCAGAAAGGGCAGGTTCTTCTCCATGGATGACCTTGACGGAATCGAACAGGCTCGCGCCCTTGGACGTGCCGGGATCTCGTCCCTTAAAATCGAGGGCCGGCTGAAGCCCCCGCACTATGTCGAATCAGTGGTAAGGGCCTACCGCATGGTACTGGACATGCCTGAAGACAGCGATGAAAAAACAAGGATTCGGGTACTCGAGGAGGCGAGAGGTATTTTGGCTGGTTCCCTTGGCAGGCCAGGATCGAGCGGATATTTCCTCTCCGCCTCGCCCCCCGGCGCGGTTACCCCAACCAGGGCTGCGGTTACCGGCCAGTTCATCGGCAAGGTGCTTGGGGCAAGAAACAGCATTGTTACCG
>JALVQQ010000162.1 GCA_027025395.1 Deltaproteobacteria bacterium
GCACTGGTGCTGCGTTGGGGTCCTCATTGTACGCTTTTGCCTCCCTATAACCAGTTCCCGTGAAGATGAATACCATTGCATTTCCACTATTCCATCCATCCCGATTTACTATCTCCTGAACGATGGAAGATAGATCTGTTGTTTGGTAAGTTTGATTGACCGTCCAGGATCCGGGACTCCAAGACACAGAGGCGGTAGTCAAGGTCCTGTTTGACAGATTATTTGTTTCACTAAAATCGAAGGCCGGGGCATTATCGGCTGCCTCACCGCGTATGGTTATTGTCGTGGAAGTGGTATTATTGGTGTTTTCCTGCATTGCCTCGAAAGTGATATATGCATTTGTAATGGTGGCACCTTGAGGGATCGAGATATTTTGAAACCGTACACCTACATAAGCGACACCCGCCAGATCCAAATCATTATCATCATACGTGTTGCCTCCTGAGCTTTCTTCCGCGTCATCTCCTGAAGCTGTAACCGTGATGTTAGTGGTCACAGTGTGGGAGTCACCGGCAAAAGGGGCATCAGTGACCTCGTTACCTGAGCCCGCATAGGACCCATAGGCAGGGAAATTCATACTGCCCGAATTATCCAATATAATTAGGATATTTGGTTTCACAGATTGAGCCATGAAAATGGGATATGCGGTGTAATCTGCCATGTTGGGCTCAGTTGCCCTAACCATAAGGCTACTACTGAATATGACAACGAAGCTTATGCCCACAATGACTAATATTCTAGGTATCTTTTCCATCTTATGATCCCCCTACCACACCATGACCTTTCCGTAATCAGCGATTATCTCTGACTGAGAGCCTGATGGGCCAAGGCCAAGCGAATCAAGATCATAGAACACTGCTACACCACCTGCAGACCCTACACCCACACCTTCAGCCCCGCTGGCAAACTCAACTGCACTGCCAGCTAGGTTTTTTTGGCCGGTTCTGTTTACATCCACATCCACATTGAATCCGCTCAAAACGAACCTAAGGTCTTTGTCCGAATCGTGGGCGTCAAAGCCCATTATCTCCCGGTAAAATGTCCCCGCTGAGCCCAGGTATGTCACCCCGGAAATGGTAAGCTCGGTCCTCTCAGCCAAGCACTGGGAAATCACCTTGGGAGTTGCATAGATCCCGCTGTCTGCATTGTAGAATGCCCGCTTGTAAAACTGATAATTCTTGGAGACCTGCACGTCGATATCCGTGGTATTGGTCACAGCCAGCCCCATTATGGTCAGCATCACCATGATAAGCAGGGCTATGACCAGGGCCGAGCCTTTCTCGGATGTTAGGTGTTTAACAGGCAACAAGACCATTCCTCCGCTTTGTCAGATTATCCTTAGGTCTTCGGTATAACCCGCTCCATCACCACGCGGCCCTGGACCCCATAATGGCTCCAAACCACGATCACACGAACCGTCTTCACATCGGTTATCGGGACATCGTCGGCCACATTCCAGTAGATGGTATAATTACCTTCGGTGACCATGTGATCGGCATCCCCGGTGGTGGTCGGATCGTTGTCAAAACCGGTATTGTCCAGGCCGGCCTGCCCGTCTCCGTCACTATCAAGGAGGTCCGGAGGGGTGTTTAGATCATTCCACTTCAAATCCACCAGCTTTTCGACCCTGTCGGTGGCCCAGGTAGCAGCCTGGGTCCGAGTGTCGGCAAACACATTGTTTCTACTTGCATTCCCTTGCATGGAGGCCACGGCAAGGATGCCCACACTCAATATGGCGATGGCCACAATGACCTCCAGAAGCGAAAAGCCTGCTTGAAAATTTATCTTTTCAAAACCATACCTGCCGGTCATGCTCGCCTCTCCTCATAAAATCATTTCAGTCCCATGTTTCTGCATCTTATCTCGGCAGTCAAAAGCCTCCGTCTGAAGTTGTCATTTTGGGCAGCAAGGATCGTCGTGCCCTGCTGATTGCTGTAACTATCTGTGTTTACATAGGCCCTGTCCGCCTTCCCGGTCCTTGCAACCAGGCTGATTTGTATCGACCTGATTGAGGAAATGTTAGAAGCAAGGTTGGTTATCACATTACCATCCTCATCCAAGTAAACGAAATCAAGGGCATCTATGTTTTCTGCGATCATGACGTTGTTTCTGGTGAGATCTGTATCCCCGTCCCCGTCCGGATCCCCCAGAGCATAGGTAATGGCCTCGCCAGAGTCCGAGGTGTCACCGTCAGGATCGCTCCCGGCCGAGTCACCACGGATGTCCATGGTAAAGGCCACGGTGTTAGAAGAAGCCGTTGTGAAGCCCGCATTGGCCCCCTGGGTCGGATCACAACCCGCCATTCGTAATTCCCTCTCCATCAAGAGAATAGCCGCCCTCAGATTCTGGTTCATGAAGGAAACCTCGGTCTGCGCCTCATATGAGCGCTGCTGGGTGTAATAGGCCGAATAAACCGCCCCCACGACCACGCCAAACACGGCCATTGCAACAAGAATTTCAAGGAGGGTGAATCCTCTATTGTCGAGTGTCCTTTTCTTCATGCCTTTATTCCCAACTTGAATTTGATGAATTCCACCTTCGCACAAAAATTACACCGGTATTCCTGCTCCCCAGGGCAAAGGTATTCCCTCTGGAGTTATCCAGGTATACATAGCCTGCATTACACAAGCCTTTAGGGTCAAATACCACTACATCGCCTGCATAAGTAATGTCGTCTGCGGGGGGATTGCCTGAGCCGTCCATGTCATCAGTGGCGTTCCCATGACCAAATGCTATGCTATTACCATAGGCCGCAAGCGTAACTGTCTCCTCTATGGTGTTATCTGCCCAGGTTGACCAGTTGCCGTCTGCACCTTCATCAGAACACACATAGTAGGCATTGCCTCCTGCATCAAAGACCACTGCCCAATCGCTATTATCCTTTACCGCGCGCATCTTCGCCCTCTGCAGGTCTGAATAGAGGGCCTGGGCAGCTCTTTTTAGTTCGTAGTCGGGCGCCCATCGGGAAAAGGCTGGAATGGCAATGGCGGCCAGGATCCCCAGGATGACCATTGCAACCAGGACTTCTATGATGGTGAAGCCCTTGCAATTTCGCCTCAGGTTTCTATCCTTGTTTGCTAAAGAGAGCATCATAGGACTCCTGTGATCGACTGCTTTTTTCTTAAGCAACAACTGTGCCGAAACGTCCTGTTGTTTCCAACATATTGAAATGATTGATGGTTGCTCCTTCTTTCCCTTTAATGGGATTGGTATCGACAAGGCGGGCCCTGTAAGTATTTTTTTCAACTGTAAGCTTTCTTTACAATTAGTGCTTTGCTTCACTCCCCAGTATGAGGGCCAGGGAATAACCCTGGCTGGATCGCGCAAAGGGGCGCTCAGCCTTTTTGAGACACCCATTTGCCATCTTCCTCAATTTTTGGGCTTTTTGGCGGGCCTGGGCCGCGCGGTCGGCCATTCCTTGCTGCTCGTAAATGAATGCAAGATTTTCAAGTACTGTCACCCTGTTTATCAGGTTTTCGGCCGGAGCCTCCAGGGCCTTTTCCAAGTGCGAGATGGCGAGGCGATAACGGCCCTTTTGAAGATATATCAGGCCGAGGTTGTTGTGGGCGCTCTGGTGGTGGGTATTCAATTGTATGGCCTTCATGAAGTCCTGCTCTGCCCTATCCAAATTCCCCTTTTCATAATAGGCAAGGCCACGGTTGACATAGGCATCCGCAAAGTAGGGGCGCTCCTCTATGACCCTGCTGAATGCCGGAATGGCCTCATCAAGCCTCCCCTCTTTTAGGATGCGATTGGCCTCAATGAATAGAGTTATTGAATCAGCGGAAAAACACCAACTGAGAGGCAAGCAAATTATCATTCCCAAAAAACAGCCAAAGATTCGCTTTCCATTCATTTTTTTCCTCAGCACCGATCGGGCAACCCGCACATGCACCTCTGAATACCGCAATGCGGGATGATCGGATGGGTCGTGTGAATATTTCTAAGGTTGTATCGGCCTCTGCAGATCGAATCTTGAACCATAAGATCAAGACCTCATTTTGATTGCAAAATGGTTTGATATCATTATAATCTTACAAGTTGGGTGAAGGGGGTGACGGCGTGAAAGCGATGACCATCCGAAACATTCCAGAGGACCTCTACAAGGCCATCGTCAGACTGGCCAAAAGAAACCGCCGGAGCATCCAACAGCAGGTCTTGGTTCTCCTTGAAAAAGCGCGGGCCTTGGATGACGACTCACCTCTGGAAAGGGCCATGAAAATCCGGAAAGGCTTGCAGGGTCGGGATCTAGGCGACACTGTAGCAGAAGTGCGAAAAGAGAGAGAAAGATGAAAATAGCCGTGGTGGATACTTCTGCATTGATCAGGCTGTATGTGCCTGATGGCCCTGTTCCTAACGGCTTCAATGAATTCGTAACCCTAGCTTGGAGGGGAGAAGCAACACTCCTTATCCCCGAGTTAGGATTGGTGGAATTTGCTCAGGTTTTATGGAAAAAGGAGCAAGCTAAATACCTTACCAGATCAGAGGCCAACGAAATAATGGAGGCCGTGACAGAGCTTCCTCTCGAGGTCATAGGCCACGCCAACTTAATAATTGACGCTTTAAACCTGGCTCGCTCCTATGACCTGACAGTGTATGACGCTGTTTTCCTCTCCCTAAGCAAATTGAAGCATGCCATTTTCTTTACCTCTGATGAGCGGTTAGAAAAAGTTTACAAGCGGCTTTCCAAGAATCAAATTCGATAACTCGAAATTTATAAAATTTCGGTCTTCATCTATATTCAGCAGCTAAGGAGTTGAAGGGAAAAAGGGCTTTACTTTGTGGTCTCTAGTGGTAGAATAAGCACCGAGTTTTTGCCCCTCGCTGACTTTTCCGTTAATACACTTCACAGTCGCCAAGGGAGACGGGCCATGGAAGGACCACGGCATGAGGATGTTTTCCGCTGCCAAGGGTTCACATTCCTGGAGCTGTGCGTCACCTTGGTAATTATTGCCATCATGGTGAGTATATCCATCCCTGCGTTTTCTCGCTGGCTC
>JALVQQ010000163.1 GCA_027025395.1 Deltaproteobacteria bacterium
GCGTGCGTCAATTCCCTGTTTCAGTACGCTCCGGGGTGAATGCGTGAAAATGCCGATACATTCCAGGGTGAGGTGATACTATCATGCCCTCTGAAAATCTTAACAATGGCCTTTTAACGGCTGCATGCATCCTGATCCGGTATTTACGGGGGCATGAAAACAATTATCATCCCCCGGAACGCCTTATAACATCAAGCCGTAGCCCGCCCATCCTGCCGCACTCCGCCGCGGCAGCCTGTTTGCTACGCTCCGCATATTCAGCTTCGTGCCAGCCTGTTTACCTGTTCGTTTTCCTTGAATAACCTGAATTCAGACACCAGGCTTTCAAATAGCCTGGAGAACTGCTCTTTCTGATCGTCCCTTGCGCAAAGCTCCAGTTCACCTGCCAGGGAAGACATGCGCTGGGCGCTGACGCTTGCGGCAGATCCCTTGATTGTATGTGCGAGTTTTTTGACTTTTTCAGAATTTCCCTCTCTGATTTCAGCGGACAGATCTTCAAGTAACTTGCCTGTATTATCAATGAACATATCTATTATCTGTTTTGCCAGCTCCACGTCGCCCAATGTCCTTTTGAGGAGTGAGTCTGCATCAAAAACATCGGGCATGCCTGACCGGGAATCGTCTCCGGATGTGCTGTCCGGTTGCACGGTGCCGGATGACCCCTTTTCTTCCCGAGAGCCTTGCTGGTCCGCCTGCTCACAAGGAAGCCATTTTTCAAGCAGAGTTATCAGCTTGCTGCTGTCCACCGGTTTTGTGATATAGTCGTTCATGCCGGCCTTCATGCATTTTGCTATTTCTTCCTGGAAGGCATGCGCGGTCAGTGCGATTACCGGAACGTCCCTGTTTTTTACCCCAGACTCCTCATCCCTTATCCGTCTGGTGGTTTCTATTCCATCCATGACCGGCATCTGTATATCCATAAACACAAGGTCATAGGAATTCCGGTCCATCATGGCAAGGGCTGACTCACCGTTGTCTGCGAGGTCCGGTTTTATTCCAACGGCATTGAGCAGGCCAACCGCCACCTTCTGGTTTACAGGATTATCCTCCACAACAAGAACCTTGCCTGTAAAACGTACATCCCGGGGCATTGACATACGGGCTGCAATGTTGGATTCCGTATCGGTAGCGGTGTCAAAGGCTTCAGGTTCAAGCTCCGTGACAGCAGCCCGTTCAAGGCATACGGTAAACCAGAAGGTGGACCCCCGGCCGTATTCACTTTCAACCCCTATGGTTCCATCCATCATCTCCACGAGATTCCTGGAGATTGCCAGGCCCAGCCCTGTTCCCCCGAATTTTCTTGAGATGCTTGAGTCAACCTGGCTGAATTTTTCAAAAAGCATATCTAGCTTATCTTCAGGGATACCAATTCCGCTGTCCCTTACTTCAAACCTGATGAGGGCACGGTTTTCATCTATATTTTCCTGGAGCTGTACAACTATTTCAATACTTCCCTCCCTGGTAAACTTCAGGGCATTGCCCACCAGGTTGAGAAGGATCTGGCGCAGCCTGCCGGGATCGCCCTTTACAAAAACAGGGACATTGTCGTGAATAGCCAGCCTGAAATCCAGGCCCTTTGTCCTTGCGGACACGGAAAATGAGCGTCCCAACTCCTGAAGCAGATCGTGCAGGTTAAAATCCACCGCATCAAACTCGAGCTTCCCCGCCTCTATCTTGGCAATATCAAGGATGTCATTTATGAGAAATAGCAGCGCCTTCGCACTGGCGTGTGCTGTATCAACATATTCCTTCTGTTTTTCGTCAAGGCTGGTGGTTTCAAGAAGGGAGAGCATTCCTATTACACCGTTCAACGGGGTTCTGATCTCATGACTCATGTTGGTTAGAAAGACGCTCTTGGCGACATTTGCCTCCTCTGCCTTTTTTTTCGCCTCTTCAAGGGCGAACTGCATGTGTTTCAGTTCGGTGATGTCATGAAATACCCATACCGTTTTCATGCTCTCCAACGGGCCTGGATTAATCGCGGTGGCGGTAGTGAGGAACCAGTGGGTCGTACCATTCGGCAGAACCTTTTCAATCTCACTGACAACGGTTTCTCCCTTTACCAGCTTCGGATAGTAGCGCCTGCCGATGTTTTCATATTCCTCATCACTGTCATAAAAGAAGTCGCGCGTTGACATGCCAATTGCGTCTTCCTTTGAATATCCAAGCAATTCAGCGACATAACTGTTCACCAAAAGGACCTTACGGTTCTGCAGAACGGCTATCCCGACACCTGCATGTTCCATGATGCTTTCAAGCTCATGCACCTTCTGGTTCAGTTCGTACTCAAGTGAAACCAGCCTTGTTATATCGTGCTTGATGGCGATGAAATGGGCAATGGTTCCGGATTCATCCTGAACGGGAGCAATAGTGGCATCTTCCCAGTAAAGGCTTCCATCCTTGCGCTTGTTGCAGAAACGGCCGTGCCACAGCCTGCCTGCAAGTATGGTTTCCCAGAGGTTTTTGTAGAACTTCCTGTCATGCTTGCCTGATTTAAGTATGGTGGGAGTCTGCCCAAGGGCCTCCTCGGCCTCGTAACCGGTAACCCTGGAGAAGGCCGGATTGACATACTGTATCGTGCCCTTGATGTCGGTAATAACAATGCTGCTGCCGCTCTGTTCAACAGCGGTTTCCAGCAGCTTTATTCTGTGGGCGTCACGGAGTCCCTGGCGAAGATCCTGTATAAATGCGTAGCAGAAAGGTTCCGCGCCTGGCCCGCTGGCCGCATGCCTGAAGTCTATGATAACCGGTAATGAGCTGGTTTCATCCAGCAGAAGCCTGGTTGAGAAGGCAAAATCATCTTTCTGGTCATGGGACAGGGCCTTTTCAATGAATTTATCCCGGTCTTCAGGCACTATAAGGTCAACGACCGGGGTTCCAACAAGGCTTAAGTCCTTCGAATCCCTGCCTAAAAGATCGTACAATTTGCTGTTGGCCTCCATGATACTCAATGTATCAGCATTCATAACCACGAAACCGTCCCGGTTGCCTTTCAGAACGCTTCTGTACCTGTATTCACTCTGAGTCTTTGCCGTGCGTTCCTGGACAAGCTCATCGTACTGACGCTTTATAAGCCACATGCCTGCAATCATGGGGATAAGAGCTATCAAAAGGGCGCAATTTGAATAGATCAGGGAGTTTTTAAGTATCTCCATGGGGGGCAGCATGAAATCCTCGCTGATCACTGTAAATACAGCAAGGGTCCCGGGGATAAGGTGGAAGTAATCCAGATAATACTTTTGGCCGTTTCTTTCTACTCGTATGATTTTTTTCTGCTTTACTTCCTGCCAGTCATCATACGAAAAATCGAGCTGCCTGAACTGAATCCCTTCAAACTGCCTGCTCTCCGGTGTGTCCGGCGAGCTGCCGAGCCTGCCCGGTGCGAACTTGTAGAATCCTGGCATGGAGGGGCTGAACAGGATGCCTGATTCCGTGCATCCCCATATAGAAATGCCCTGTACCCCCGGCATGATCAGGTCTTTCAGGATATAATAGGGATTAAGCTTGACCACGAGAACGCCGGTCCTGCCGAGATACCTTGTGACGCGTTTGGCAAGATAGAGCCCCAGCTTCCTTGAAGTAACTCCGAGAGCAACGTAACTGCCGCTTCCGTTCAGTATAGCCTGCTTGAAATAGGGTCTGAATCCGTAATTCTTGCCCTCGAATGATACGTCTGTGGAAATAATACAGTTCCCGTCTTCATCAAGGAGAAATATGGTTAAAAAATGACTCTCTTTCGCCACAGTGCTCAGGTATTGGCGTATTCCGTTTTTTACTTCAGGGTTATATCCTCCGGCAAGGCTGTCCCTTATATTCGGATTATACGACAGCAGGGCCAGGTTGAATTCAACCGACTTGATCCTCTCCCTTATTATTTCGCTCTGTTTTTCAAGGAACTGTTGAATTTCATTCCTTTGATACAGGGAAAATCGCGTGTAATTGTTGACAGTAATGAAAAGGACGGCAAGAAAGAGCAGGATGGCCCCTGATATGACCACAGTGGTGGAAAGATTTCTTTTTGTCATTTCGATATCCAGCGTGCCAGAGACTCCTCTGCCGGCGTGGGTTTGCTGAACAGATAACCCTGGTGCAGCAAGTTGCCGATACGATCCAGGAACTCCGCCTGCTGGTCTGTCTCCACCCCTTCCGCCACCACCTCAAGGCCAAAGGCCTTGGCCATAAGAAATATAGCCTTCACTATTGCAGCGCTGTTTTCATCATGCGGCAATCCCTTGATGAAGGCCCGGTCAATTTTGATCTCGGATATGGGCAACCGTTTGAGATAGGACAGGGATGAATAGCCGGTTCCAAAATCGTCTATTGAAAAACTTATCCCGGCATTTGCAAGAGTGGTCATCTTGGAGACAACAATTTCAACCTCCTTAATCAAAAGCCCTTCGGTTATTTCAAGCACAAGGCGGTTGCCAGGAACATTCCACCTGTCAATGCTGCTCAAAACATCGTTTACGAATTGTTCACTGGCAAAATGCCTGGGGCTTATATTGACAGAGATAGGAAAGCTGCTGTTTTCATATTTTTTTATAAGGTAACACACCTTGTCCAGGACCCACCTGTCAATCTCTATAATCAGGTCTGTTTCCTCGGCAAGCGGTATGAACATGGCAGGGCTTAGAAATCCCTTTTCAGGATGTTTCCATCGTAAAAGCGCCTCGGCTCCGGCAAAATTCCTGTTTGAATCAACCTGGGCCTGAAGATACAGCTGAAGCTGATCACCTGCCAGGGCTGCGCGAAGGTCCCTTTCAAGCGTGTACTTCAGACGTATCTCCTCTTCCATTTTCAAATCGTGCATTACGGTCTGATTGCCGCCGAGTGATTTCGCCTTCCGCAGGGCGGTATCGGCCCTCCTCAGGAACTCTTCGGGTGTATCGGCAAGTTCCCGCGAGACAGTGACAGCGCCTATGCTCACCGTGACATTTATACCATCGGCAATCGGGAATTCCTTCCTGACGCAGGAGTGCAACCGGTGGGCCTTT
>JALVQQ010000164.1 GCA_027025395.1 Deltaproteobacteria bacterium
TCTTAGAACACCAGGACCATCCTGCCATCTGGATGGCCCGGCCTGGCAAGTTCCATGTACAGGGCAGATTTTCATGGAATGCGCTCCCGGACTTTCTAACCCTCCCGGCAAACTCGGCCATCACCGGCAGGGTGGTTATAAACGGAAGGCTGGTGGAACTTCCTGAAATAGAAGGCGGCAGGCTGTGGATAAGAAACAGGCAGCACAAGATGACAGGCATTGCCAACCGCATGGAGATAAATGTATCGCGCCTGGTTGATGACCAGGTTCCCCTGCTTCTTGAGACCAGGATCGAGCTCCAGGTCTCCGGTAGGCCCAGGGAGATAACACTTGGCTGGGAGACGCCTGAAAACATGATTCCCTTCAGGCTTGACTCACCCCTGCCCGCCAGGCTTGAAAAAAACGGAAGGCTCAGGCTCAAGGTGCGTCCTGGCCACTGGACAATTACCTATGTCACAAGGAGCATCGGGCCTGTTTCAGAACTGGCGCTTGAGCCACCGGCGGGTGGCCCGTGGCCCGGGTTTGAATACTGGGTATTCAGGGCCAGGCCGGAACTCAGGGTGGTTTCGGTTTCAGGATTAAAGGCAGTGGACCCGTCAATGACAACCCTTCCTGAAAAGTGGCGGAACATGCCTGCATATCTCGTCAGGCCCGGCCAGAAGATGCTTATTGAAGAAAAACGCAGGGGAGACAGTGATCCTGCACCTGACGAGCTGTCTTGTGACCGCACATTCTGGCTTGACCAGGATGGAAGCGGCATGACTGTCCTGGACAAGCTTAGCGGAACCATATCAAGAAGCTGGCGGCTTGATGCAGGGCCGGGCATGATGCCGGGCAGGGTAACCATAGAGGGCAGGGACCAGCTGATTACGAGGCTTTCAGCCGGGGATGCGCCGGGAGTAGAGGTCAGGAAGGGCGCCATTTCACTGGAGGCTGTAAGCCGGATTAAAAAGGCAGGGACCATATATGCCACGGGCTGGAGGCATGACATGCAGCACCTGTCAGCCCGCCTGAACCTTCCGCCCGGGTGGCGGCTCCTTCATGCATCAGGAGTTGACAGGGCATCCACCTGGGTGAGCAGGTGGACACTCTTTGATATATTTATTGTACTTATTACCGTGCTTTCTGCCTGGCGCCTCTATTCATGGCCTGCCGCCGCGGCTTCAGCCGGGGCAATGGTCCTGGCCTTTCACGAGCCTGACGCCCCTGTAATGATTTGGCTGCTGCTCATGGGAGCCGCCGCCCTGAAACGCGTGGGGAAGGGCCACAGGTTCTACGGCTCTGTATCTGTATTCTGGTACATTTCAGCAGCCCTTGCCATTGTCTCCATAATTCCCTTTTCCATCACACAGGTAAGGACAGGCATCTATCCCCAGCTTGAACGAACTGGCAAGATACGGCTACAGGGTACCAGGCAGGATCGCGGCGGGATGGCATTGCTGAACAGAAAGAAAATGCCTTTGCCGCATGAGGCAAGGGAGAAAAGCATGAAGGCGGCAGACAAGCTGATCATGTCCTCCCCACCTGCCCCGGCC
>JALVQQ010000165.1 GCA_027025395.1 Deltaproteobacteria bacterium
CCGAGTCAGCCAGGCTCTTTGCCGAGGAAAGCCGCTATATGGCCCCTGGCCTGCAATCAATAGCGCTTTTTTCCCAGATTGTAGCCAAGGAGGCAAAAGGGGTAAGGATTACGGATGTGGATGGCACCGGCTTCCTGGACCTCACCGCCGGCATTGGCGTCGGCAGCGTCGGGCACTGCCATCCCCATTATGTAAAGGTCATGCAGGAGCAGTTGAATCGCATAACCTTTGCCAGCTATTCAACAGAAAACCGCATAGCCTTTCTTGAAAAACTTGCGTCCCTGACCCCTGGCAACCTTGACTCCATACAGATGTATTCAGGCGGGGCCGAGGCGGTTGAAGCCGCACTGCGGCTTGCCAAGTCTGTAACTGGCAAATATGAATTTGTCGGTTTCTGGGGCGCTTTTCACGGCAAGACACGGGGCGTTATGGGACTTCTGGGGGACACAAGCTTCAAGGCCAGGCTTGGGCCGATTATGCCGGGGCTCTATCTTGCCGGTCCCTATGCGTACTGTTACAGGTGCCGCTGGAACACCACGTTTCCGCAATGCGGCTTTGCGTGTGTTGAATGGTTCAGGGATGCCATAAAATATCAGACCACCCACGACATTGCAGGCATTCTCATTGAACCCATCCAGGGAACGGCAGGCAATGTTGTGCCACCGCCGGGCTTTGTCAGCGCCATCCGGGAAGTGGCCAGGGAGTTTGACGCCCTGCTCATAGCAGATGAGATGATCACGGGCTTTGGCAGGACCGGAACCATGTGGGGCGTTGATCACGACGGAATTGTCCCGGATGTAATGACCCTTGGAAAGGGCATTGGAGGAGGTTTTCCCATGAGCGCAATAGCGGCATCCCGGGAGGCTGCTGCTGCAAAACCCTTTGGAAATCCTAGCGGAAGCTCCTCGAGCTACGGCGGCAACCCAATGGCAGCGGCTGCCGGGCGGGCCGTGCTCGACATAATTGAAAAAGACAGTCTGGTGGAAAATTCCCGCAAGGTCGGCCTGGTCATGCTCAGGCGTCTCGAGGAGATGAAGGACAGATGCGGCATTATAGGCGATGTGCGCGGCAAGGGCCTGATGATTGGCGTAGAACTTGTGGCTGACAGAAAGAGCAGGGAGCCTCTGGACAAAAAACTTACAAGGGAGCTTTTCCATATCTGCCTTGACAGGGGGCTGATCAGCATGTGTTACTCCCCATGCATACGCATCAACCCGCCGCTTGTAATAACCGAAGACGAGGCCCTCGAGGCGCTGTCCATCCTCGAGGAATCACTGCTCGAAATAGAGAAACAGGTTTGACAGCATGGCTGCATGTACGGAGAAACCGGCCCAAAAACTGAAAGGGGCCTTTGCCGGATTTGGAAATATTGCAGTGAACGGACACCTGCCGGCGTACAGGAATGAAGAGCGCATAACCATTACGGCAGTGGCAGACCCCATGCCCGAAGCCGCTGAAGGGTGCAGGAGACTGATCCCCGGAGCCCGTTTTTACAGGGACGTCCCCTCCATGCTCGCATCAGAGGAGCTTGACTTCGTTGACATCGCCACCCCGCCAGGGACCCACGCCGATAATATAAGGATGGCTCTTGAAGCCGGCTGCCATGTACTGTGTGAAAAGCCTCTTGTGTTGAGCACCACTGATTACCAGGAGATATCGCAGCTTAAACGCGCCGGGGACCTTGTGGTCTATACTGTTCATAACTGGCGTTATGCATCAATCTTTCAAAAGGCGAGTGAGCTTGTCTCTTCAGGAGCCGCAGGGAGGATAAACAGGATAATCTATACTGTTATAAGGACCAGACCCTCCATATCCGCAGGTGAAAACAGCATAAATGACAACTGGAGGCTCAAGCCAGAGATGGCTGGCGGAGGCATTCTTGTTGATCATGGATGGCACGCCTTTTACATGGTAAACGAATGGATGGGCAGCGTGCCCAAAAAGGTCGAGTGTACCCTTGAAAACCGCAAGTACAAGGATATTCCTCTTGAAGATACAGCAACGGTTTATCTTGAGTACCAGGATGCCCATGCGGAAATTTTCTTTACATGGGCAGGGGACAGGCGCAGCAATAATGTTGTCATACAGGGCAGTAAGGGGACTCTTACCGTTGACGACGACAGGCTTGTGATTGAAAATGGTAATAAAAGTGAAGAACTTGTTTTCCCTCAGCCGCTTTCCCGGGGCTCCCATCATCCCGAGTGGTACGGAGCGGTAGTTGCCGACTTTATGGCTGAAGTTGAAGATCCGAAGCTGCGCGGCAGAAACTTTCATGAAGCCGGATGGTGTCAGCATATTATGGAAAAATGTAATGAATCCCATCGGGACGAATCACCAAAACCGCTTGCTCATCCGGATATTACAGGCTGATCACCAGGTAGTGCCAGCCTTGCAAGACTTTCCTCATGGACTCTTTCAACGGATGTCATCTTGTTATACCGGCTCATGGCATGGAAGAAGCGCTTGTCCGCAAGGTTGCCGGCCTTACGCTGATTGACAGGCTCTGGCGCACGGCAATGCGTGCGGGTATGTCAGGCGTTACTGTTATTGCAGGCAAGGCGGAAATGCTCAGGGACGCCTGTGAGCAGGTCAATGCCGTGACTGAAGAACGTGACCTGGCCCATGTCCGGCATGAGCGGTGCGTGGTGCTGAAACCCGGTTACCTTCCCGATACTGACTTTCTGACAGATGTATGCAGACAGACACTGCCTGGAAGACAGTATATCGTAAGCGGTCATCCGGTCATTTTCATCTGTTCTCCGGTACACTTTGCCTATGTCTCCACCTTTTTTCTGAGGGATAACAGTTTTGGTGAAGCACTGCGCGAGACATCAAGGAGCCCTGGAGTTGAAGAGATAAGCGTTGCCAGGGGTACTATTTTTAACGTAACCCACCCCTCTGACATTCCCGGTGTTGAAGACCGCCTGTTCAAAGGGCTTGTAAAGGACACCGAGGGATTCATGTCAAGGTACGTCGAGAGACCTGTCTCCCTCGCCATATCCAGACGCCTGGTCAATGCCAATATCACGCCGAACCAGATGTCCATTTTCAGTATTGCAGTGGGTTTGGCAGGCGCGGCGCTTATCAGTATTGGCACTCATCCAATGCAGGTTGCAGGGGCGCTGCTTTTCCTTGCCCATTCGATACTGGATGGCTGTGACGGCGAGATAGCACGGATAAAATTCATGGAAAGCCGCATTGGCGGGTTAATGGATTTCTGGGGTGACAACATAGTGCATTCAGCAGTGTTCTACGCCATTGGACATGCGTGGCACACTGCCTCTGGCAACGTGCTGCCGCTTGTCCTGGGCTGGACAGCCGTAATCTCCACCATGGGCTCTGCCGGGCTGGTCTATTTCAGGACCATGCGCACAAAAAGCGCTGACCAGGGCCCGATGTACACGTCGGTTGCAGAAACCGATACTGACAGCCGCATAGTAAAAACAGCAGACTTCCTGTCAAGGCGGGATTTTATCTATCTTGTTGTTATTCTGGCCATATTTGATCACCTTGACTGGTTCCTGGTGCTTACGGCCATAGGTTCTCCTGCATTTTTTGTCACTCTGCTATGGCTGCATTTCAAGAAAGACCGTGGGGCAGGGAGCTAGATACGAGGCTTGATGGATTCAGTATATCTCTTTACCGGAAAGGCCTCTTCTCCTATGAAAAACTTTCATATCCTGCGGAATATGGCATCTATCATGAAGTTGCCGGAATGGGTCTGAGGGCGCTGTTCGATCTTGAGTGCAGGCTCAAGGCTTTCAAGGCAGAGACAAGCGACTGGCCCCACCCTCATGACTGGATCAGGATAACTTCCGGCGGTGAACTTGTCTATTACTCATACGGGGGCTACGCTGATGCCCCTTCCCTGTACTGTGAATACTATGTCCCTGTGCCTGCAAGGGGCGGAAACTCAATATTTCCGGAAAACCCCTTCGCCAAATCATCCGTGAGGCATGCAATCGACTCATTGCCTGCGTGGCTGCGAGCACTTGCCGCGGTTGAAGCCAGGTGTGATCAGCCGGAATCAAGGGAATTTGTTGCAGGCGTCAGAAAACATGGCGATCCGATAAACAATGCTCACAAACTCAAAGCCAGATTCTCTAAAACGGCAAGGGGTACAGTGCCTGTGCTCCCGCCTGATACCCGCCATGTAAATTATAATGCAATTCCCCTTCTGATTCAGGACGGCTGCCTGTACAACTGCGGATTCTGCACTGTAAAAACGTCTTCCCTGTTCAGGGAGCGAAGTCCAGTGGAAATTGCCCGCCAGGCATTTTCATTAAGGGAATTTTTCGGAAAAGACCTTGCAAACTGGAACGGAGTCTTCCTTGGTCAGAATGACGCCCTTGCCTGTTCACCTGTTACCATCGAATGCGCCATTGAGGCTGCCACCCGTATCCTTGAAGTAAAACAGTCCTGCATTACGCCGCCGTCCATATTCATGTTTGCAAGTGTGAAGTCCGTCACCGGGGCAAGGGACGCCCTGTTTGACCTGCTGTCTGATTCAGGCTTCCGTTGTTTCATAAACGTAGGTTTTGAATCATTCCATGACCCGACCCTGAAACAGTTGCAAAAACCGGTTGATGCAGGCCAGGTAAGGGAGGCTGCGGAGAGGGTGCTGGAACTGAGCTGCACCAGAAAGAATCTCACCATAAGCGGCAATTTTGTCCTGGGGACAGGAATGTCTGAAAGACATCTGGAGCTGATCGCTGATTTTATGTCAACTGATTCCGAAGCCGGGAAAATGCCCCTATATCTTTCGCCTCTGGTTGGTGAGCGGAACATCGGCTCTCTGCTGCGAACAGTTAGGCGGTTGCAGAAGGAGGGCAGTGGAAGATGCTGTCTATATCAGATAATAACGCTTTGAATAGGAATGTCTGGCAAAATCAAAACGGCAGCTTGAGGTACTGGCCGGCATATATGGTATATTGTTTGTCCAGATTGTTTGTTGA
>JALVQQ010000166.1 GCA_027025395.1 Deltaproteobacteria bacterium
AAAAAGCACGTCAAGGACGCCCTAAGGCTCATCTCCACTTTCGCCGCCTGCGGGCCTGCGGAGATGATCATATATCAACTGCTTCAACGTGCCGGAACAGACAGATTCAAGGCCGTACTGCCCCATATCAAATAACGCATGCTGCGGGTCTTGCAAACATGGGAATCTGCTATTTCAATAAAATTTACAATGGGTTGCGCGGATTGCGCCTGTTCCTGTCTTGAAAATATTCATGACACATATACTGCCCTGGACCCTTACCGTGGTGAGTATTATTGGCGCGGTCCTCAACATCAAGAAAAAACGCTCCAGTTTCGCGGTTTATACCTTTGCGAATATAGGTTGGATAATAGTAAATCTTTATCACGGCATTTATGCACAGGCTGCCCTTTTTTTCGTTTTTACCGGCCTCTCCACCTGGGGATGGATTGAATGGGGAAAGAAAAATTGGTGAGTTGCCAACTGACGAGGTATCCTGTTGATGTTTTGTTTTTTTCCCAATTTCAATTTCAACACCTTTATCAAGAAATTCCTTGTATTCTTGCTGTGTTCATTCTCTGTACTGCTCTCAGCCTGCTCAGGCCTCGGGCCTCCTTCACAGCCCAGTGCGATCAAGCAGAAGTCGTTCAGGGCTCCAAGCACTGCCGTAACCGGCCTGAATCCGCTGAAAAACGATCATGCTCAGGCAGAAGAGGTCAGCCCGGCGGCAGGCGCAACAGCAAGTTCAACGGCACCGGATGTAACTTACCAGGCCATGACTTTCCCCAGGGAAGGCAAGTCACCTGAACTACGAACCTTCTGGGACAACCACCGGGACATTCTGCCCAAGGACTATGCCCTTGTAAAAGATATTCCCACGCCGGTTTACAAAATGGCCCTGGCCTCAACCGCCGGAGTCCGGCCCGTGGCAATGCTTGATGGAGGGCCGGGCGCATTCAGGTGGGTAAGCCTTGAAGAACCCTTTACAGTCAAGGCCGGCCCCCTCAGATGGTTTATGATAAATCCTTCCCAGTATGTTGAAGACAAGCATCTTGAACGTTTCTGGCCCTCTACCTTCAAGGGAGTGGATATTGTAAGTCATCCGCTTGAAGGCAGATATGGCTGGGTTGTATTTGACTCATACACCGCCACCGAGCCCGGGAAGATAGATTATTTTGATGGCAAGCTTGTAAAAAAGCATACTCTTGTCAAAATTCTTGAGACACGCCACATAAATGGCTGGGACTGGCACCGCATAGAAGGAAATCTGTGGCTTGAACAGCGCCGCGTGGCTCTAATAAAAAAGGCGGAGCGACCCGAACAGATTCCCCCTGATTCAAAGTGGATTGACATAAATCTGTATGAACAGACCATAACTGCCTATGAGGGAGACAATATGGTTTACGTCTCCCTTATATCCTCGGGCCTTCCCGGTTTTGAAACCGAACAGGGCCTGTTCCGGATCTGGGCCAAGGTGAGATTTGCCAAAATGGGAGGTGGCAAACCAGGCAAGGATTTTTACTGGCTTGAAGATGTTCCCTATCATATGTACTTTTTTCAGGGTTTCGCCATTCATGGGGCGTACTGGCACAACAATTTTGGAGTGAAACAGTCACACGGCTGTGTGAATATTTCATGCCTGGATGCCGCATGGTTCTTCAACTGGACACTGCCTGAGGCCCCGGCGGACAAATGGGTAATTAACAGAAAAGGCAAAGACAATACCTGGGTGTGGATACACGAATAGGCCGGTTATTCTGAAACATTTCCTCCGGGGCCTTGCTCTCCCCTGGGCCACAACTCCCTTGGCAACAGTTTGCTCAACGGATATGTTAGGTCCATGCACTCGGAACTCATCATAAATGTTGAGCCCTGGGAAACCAGGGTGGCACTGCTGGAAAATGGCGCCGCAGTGGAATTTCATGTAGAGCGTGCCCTGAACCGTGGTTATGTGGGAAACATCTACAAGGGCAAGGTAGTTCGCGTACTTCCCGGCATGCAGGCGGCCTTTGTAAATATAGGGCTGGAGCGCACCGCCTTTTTGTATGTTACCGATGTGTATGATCATCTGAACGAATTTGAAATGATGCTCGGCAGGGCCGACTGCTCCGAAGATCACGGCGCCCTGCAGTGCAATAGCTCCGAAGACGACAATGAGCACGAGTTACACTACACACCGCCTCCGTTCCGCATAGAAGATCTGCTTCATGAGGGTCAGGAGATTCTGGTTCAGGTGGCAAAGGAGCCTCTCGGCAGCAAGGGAGCCAGGGTAACATCACACATCTCCCTTCCCGGCCGCCATCTGGTCCTTATGCCCACCATGAATCACATAGGCATATCCCGCCGCATTGAAGATGAGCATGAAAGGGCCAGGCTCAGAGAAATTATAGACTCTCTACGCCCTGGCGGCATGGGTTTTATCGCCCGTACCGCAAGTGAGGGAATTTCCGCTGACAACCTTGAAGCCGAAATGGATTTTCTGTTGCGGCTTTGGGCAAATATCCAGAAAAAAGCGGCTTCGATGCCCATTCCAAGCCTGGTTTATGAAGACCTCGACATAACCCTTCGGGCCGTGCGGGATCTCTTTACGGGTGAAGTAAAGCGGCTTGTGGTTGATTCTGAGGACGCATACAGAAGGATCTTGGAATTTGTTGAAATATTTGCCGTTCATCTTCGCCCACGGGTGGAACTTTATACGGACTCCACCCCTGTTTTCGATGCATTTGGCATTGAAATGGAAATGTCCAGGGCCCTTGGCAAAAAGGTATGGCTCAAGTCCGGCGGTTATATTGTAATTGAAAGTACAGAAGCCTTGACGGCAATCGATGTCAACACAGGCCGGTTTGTAGGCAAACGCCGCCTTGAAGACACCATCCTCAAGACCAATCTTGAAGCGGCGCGTGAAATAGCCTATCAGTTAAGGCTTCGCAACATAGGCGGGCTCATAATTATTGATTTTATAGACATGGAAAATCCGTCCAGCCGCGACGAGGTATTCAACTGTCTCAAGGAGGCCATCAAGCCTGACAAATGCCGGTGCAACATACTGCGAATGTCCGAGCTTGGCCTGATCCAGATGACCCGGAAACGTAACCGTGAAGGTCTGGCAAGGCTCCTGTGTGAACGCTGTTTTTATTGTGAAGGCGCCGGGGTGCTGCCGTCCAGGCGTACTGTTTGTTATGAAATTTTCCGGAAGATCAGGCGGGATGCCAGAACCCATGAGGCCAGCGCCATACAGATAGAGGCCAATCCGAAAATAGGCGAGATGCTTCTGAAAGAGGAAGCATGCCACGTCGAGACTCTCGAAAAGGAACTTGGCAAGGAGATAGTTATCATTTCAAGACCTGATCTCCATATTGAGCATTACGAGATCAACTACATTGATTCCAGGCGCAACCTGACTCACTCGCCTGATGAACAAGCTGAATTATAAGGAGTTTTCTACAGACATGCCTTTTATACCAGACGCCTTACCAACCCTGATAGGCAGCCTGCCGGTCTCTGACCACGAGGAAGCCACAAGTATAATTTTCGAGTATATGCAGGAAATTCCTCTCTGGGCTCAACTTCCCTGCTATCCCGAGGAGCGGCTTCTTTCCCAGTTTGCGGAGGGCCTGCCCGGGATAGAATGTGATGGCGATTCATGCGGCTTCAATACAGGCGCGCCTGATTTTGACGAACAGGTGCTGGCCTTTTTTGAACAGTACCTTGGGGTGAATGAAGGCGCCATCCGGCTTGAAGAATCCGTATTCGCATTTTCGGAAAAGACAGGCAGGGGATTTGAGGCATTCATCAGGGCCGCAAGTAATGCGACTCCAGCCCCGGCTGCCCTTAAAGGACAGGTCACCGGGCCCTTTACAATGTTTACCGGGCTTAAGGATCAAAATGGCAGGATGGCCTTTTATGATCCGACCCTTCGGGAGGCAATTACAAAGGGAATTGCCATGAAGGCCAGGTACCAGGCCAATGCACTGAAAGCCCTCTCGGAAAATGTGATGATCTTCCTGGATGAGCCGGCGCTTGCAGGATTTGGCTCATCGGCCATGGTAGGCATACCACGGGAAGATGCCGTTGCAGCTCTTTCCGAGTCCATAGACTCCATTCACTCGGCCGGGGCCATGGCCGGGGTACATGTCTGCGCCAATACCGACTGGTCACTTGTGCTTGATACCAAGGTTGACATACTGAGCTTTGACGCCTTTGGTTATTTTGACAGAATAGTGTTGTTCAGGGAACAGCTCCAAAAGTTTATTGCTGATGGAAAGATCATTGCCTGGGGGCTGGTTCCTACCCTGAATGACAATGATCTCAAAAACGCCACGGCGGAATCGCTTTATGACCTGTGGGAAAAACAGACAGAGCAGCTGGATTGCAGCCATGATCTGATCAAACAGCAGGCCCTTGTTACTCCAAGCTGTGGAACCGGACTGCTTGGCCGCGAGCTGTCCATAAAGGCTTTGGAGCTGACCCGTGATCTTTCCAGGAGGATAAGGGAAGCATAGACCGGCTTCCTCGCTGTTTTTGGGCCTTTATGATCAGGAGGCCGGGACAATTGAAGGTTCCTGCAAAGCACTCAAAAAAGATTCGAAAGCACCTCTTGAACAGCCTTCCCGCATCTTTTTGATATTCTTGCTGCATGGGACAACCGGGTTTCATGGTCGAAAAAGGTAATTTCTGAATACAGGAATCGGTGCCGAACGTTTTTCTCCACATGGGGTTCAAACAGTATGAGCTCTTTTTTGCCAGGGATGAAAATTCCCATATTACTGCCTGACCTTTGCGTGCCCTCCCCTTCCTGGCCTCCGGCCGCCTTTCTGACAGAAACCACCTGATCACTACCCTTGCCGGTCTTTTTATCCGTACCTGCCCGGACCGCCGCATCCACATCCGAAGTCCGGGGCACGGGGGGCATGAAGCCTACCAGATAGCAGGGAAGACCCGCAGGATAACGGGATGTCTTGCCAGTAAAGCCATAT